>JAJRWW010000691.1 GCA_024276595.1 Myxococcota bacterium | reverse complement strand
GACGAGGTGGCGGTGGGGATCGCCAGGACCGCGCCTCCACCGCACCGGGCCAGGCTGGCTCGAGCGCCCGGGCTCACCCTGCTGGACGACTGCTACAACGCCAACCCGGCCTCGGTGCGGGCGGGGGTGAGGGCCCTGGCAGAGCTCCCAGGGGAGGGCGAGCTGGGTGTGGTCCTGGGAGACATGCTGGAGCTGGGGGAGAGAGCCGAGGAGCTGCACCGCCGGGTGGGCGCGGAGCTGGCCGACCTGGGGGTGAATGTGGTTGTGGGCCTCGGGCCCCTGGCGGCCATCCTGTGCGAGTCCGCCCGGCTGGCCGGCGTGGAGCGAGTGGCGCCGGTGGAGAGCGCTGCCGCTGCCGCCGCCGCCGTCAGGAGCCTGCTGGGTCCGGGGGGGCGCCTGCTGGTGAAGGGCAGCCGCTCCATGGGCCTGGAGGCGGTGGTGGAGCACCTCCAGAGAGAGGAGCGGGCCTGATGCTCTTCCACCTGCTGCTTTACCTGATGACCAAGGCGAGCTGGCTCTCGGGGCTGAACCTGTTTCGCTACACCTCCACGCGCATCATCGCCGCGACCCTGACCTCGCTCATCATCTCGTTTCTGCTGAGCCCCTGGTTCATCAGGCGGCTGCAGGAGCAGCAGGTGGGGCAGCCCATCCGCGAGGACGGCCCCGAGACCCACCAGGTGAAGGCCGGGACCCCCACCATGGGCGGCAGCCTGATCCTCTTTTCGCTGGTTCTTTCGACGGTGCTCTGGTGCGACCTCACCAGCGGCTACGTGTGGATGCTGCTTTCGGTGACCGTGGGGTTTGGCGTCGTGGGCTTTGTGGACGACTCGCTCAAGGTGTCCAAGCGCTCCTCCGAGGGCCTCAGCGGCAAGCTCAAGATGGCCGCTCTGACCGCCATCGCCTTTGGCGCCATGGCCTACACCTTCCACACGGACCTCATGGGGCCCCACAAGCTGGAGGTGGCCTTCCCGTTCGTGGACTTCTACGCCGTGGCCATGGCCCTCCCGCTCTGGGCCTATGTTGCCTTCGGCACCCTGGTGGTGGTGGGGACATCCAACGCCGTGAACCTGACCGACGGCCTGGACGGGCTGGCCATCGTGCCGGTGATCATCAACGCCTTCGTGTTCATGGTCATCGCCTACATCTCCGGATCCATGCTCCTGACCCAGGACGGCCAGACCCTGGCGCAGTACCTGGGTGTCCCCTTCATCCCGGGGACCGGCGAGACCGCGATCTTCTGCGGCGCGGTGGCGGGCGCGGGGGTGGGCTTCCTCTGGTACAACACCTACCCGGCGTCGGTGTTCATGGGGGACGTGGGCTCTCTCTCCCTCGGTGGGGGTCTGGGCGCCGTGGCGGTCATGACCAAGTCCGAGTTCGTGCTCCTGGTCACCGGGGGGATCTTCGTGGTGGAGGCGGTGAGCGTGATCTTGCAGGTGGCCTACTTCAAGGCGACTGGCCGGCGCATCTTCTTGATGGCACCCATTCACCACCACTTCGAAAAGAAGGGCTGGGCCGAGCCCAAGGTCATTGTGCGCTTTTGGATCATCTCGTTCATGCTCGCCCTCATCGGGCTGGCCCTTTTGAAGGTGAGGTAGGCGTGGCTGCTGCTCTGCACATGGACCTGGAAGGCAAGTCGGTGCTGGTGGTCGGCCTCGGCCTGTCCGGGATCGCCGCGGCGCGCTTCTGCGCCGCCGAGGGTGCGGTGGTAACCGTCAACGATCGCAAGAGGGCACAGGATCTGGCCAAGGAGCTGGCCCGGCTGCCCGGCTCCGTGCAGACGGTCCTCGGAGACCACCCGGAGGAGCTCTTCGCCACGGCAGATCTCATCGTCCTGAGCCCAGGGGTGCCGCCCCTCCCGGCGCTGGAGGCGGCCCGGGACGCCGGGGTGGAGGTCCTGGGTGAGGTGGAGCTGGCGGCTCGACAGATGCGGTCGGAGCTGGTGGCGGTCACCGGCACCAACGGAAAGTCCACCACCACCGCCTGGATGGGCCAGATGCTGGCCGGGTTGGGTCGTCCCCTGTTCGTTGGAGGGAACCTGGGAGTGCCGCTCATGGAGGCGGTGGGTACCGACGCGGCGGGGCCGGAGGGGATCGCCGTGGTGGAGCTCTCCAGCTTTCAGCTAGAGACCTGCCGCACCCTGCGCCCGAAGGTGGCCCTGGTTCTGAACCTGAGCGCAGATCACCTGGATCGCTACGGCTCCATGGAAGACTACGCGGCCGCAAAGGCGCGGATCTTCGCTGCTCAGACCGGGGAGGACTACGCCGTGGTGAACGGCGACCAGCCCCGCTGCATGGCGCTGGCCGAGGGGCTGGCCTCCAGGGTGCTGCCCTTCTCTTCCAGCCGACCGCTGGAGGTCGGCGCGTCCCTTTCGGGGGAGGAGATCCTGCTCCGGTTGCCAGGGAAGGAGGTCATGCGGCTCTCCACCCGCAAGATCCGGCTGGTGGGCCGGCACAACCTCGAGAACGCCATGGCCGCATCCCTGGCGGCTGCCCTGCTGGGGGCAAGGGAGGAGCAGATCAGATCCGGCCTGGAGGGCTTCGCAGGGCTTCCCCATCGAATGGAGCACGTGGGGGATCACGAGGGCGTACGGTTCTTCAACGACTCCAAGGCCACCAACGTGTCCGCTGTGGCGGGCTCCATGTCGGGCTTCCCAGGGCGGTACGTGCTGGTGGCCGGTGGGAGGCACAAGGGAGCGCCCTACCAGCCCCTGCGCGGGCTGCTGGAGGGCTCTGCCCGGGCGCTGGTGCTCCTGGGGGAGGCGGCGGATCTGATGGCGGCGGACCTGCGAGGGGTGGCCCCCATCCACAGGGTCAATACCATGGACGAGGCGGTGACCCTGGCGGCGGAGCTGGCCCAGCCCGGGGACTCGGTGGTGCTCTCTCCCGCCTGCTCCAGCTACGACATGTTCGACAACTTCGAGCGGCGAGGCGAGGCCTTCGCCAGCGCGGTGGCCGGCCTGGCCGGGGAGGGCTCATGAGCGCTCGCCTCCCCAGTCAACGTCCCCGCCCCGCCGAGACGGTGGAGGGAGCGGTGACAGAACGTCAGCGCCCCGCCTGGGACATCACCCTCTTCGGGGCCACCCTGGTGCTCTCCGCCCTGGGCCTCGTGATGGTCTACTCTGCCAGCGCGGTCTACGCGCTGAGCAGTTTTGGCAGCGACACCCACTTCGCCCTGCGGCAGCTCGGGTACCTGGCCGCCGGCCTGGTGGGGATGCTCGTGGCCATTAACCTGGACTACCGGGTATATCGAAGGTGGTCCCGGCATCTGCTCCTGGTAGCCCTGGTTCTGCTCGTGGTGGTGCTGCTGCCGGGCGTGGGAGTGCGGGTGGGTGGCGCCCAGCGCTGGTTTCGGCTGGGGCCCATGAGCCTGCAGCCGTCGGAGCTGGCCAAGGTGGAGCTCATGCTCTACCTGGCCACCATCCTGGCCGACGAGGACCGCTCCCTCAAGGCCCTCTCCACCGGGTTCGTGGCGCCCCTGGTGGTGGTGGGGCTGGCCGCGGGGCTGACGCTCCTGCAGCCCGACCTGGGCACGGCTGTGCTGCTGGGCCTGGGCGCCATGACGCTCATGTTCGTGGCCGGGACGCGGCTGTTACACCTGGCGGGGGCGGCCCTGATAGCCGCCCCCCTGGCGTGGTTTGCGGTGGTGGGCACGCCCTGGAGGCTCAGGCGGCTCATGGCCTTCTTCGATCCAGAGGCCCACAAGGAGGGTGCCGGGTACCAGGTGTACGAGGCGATCCTGACCCTGGGCTCGGGTGGCCTCTCCGGGGTGGGGCTGGGGGAGGGGCAGCAGAAGCTCTTTTACCTGCCCGAGGCACACACCGACTTCATTCTCCCGGTCATCGGACAGGAGCTCGGGTTCCTGGGCGTCATGGCGGTGATCCTCCTGTTCGCGGTGATCCTCTGGCGAGGCTCCAAGATCGCGCTGGGGGCGACGGATCCCTTCGGCCGTTTCCTGGCCATGGGGTTCACGGTGGTGCTGGGATTTCAGGCCTGCATGAACATGGCAGTGGTGGTGGGGGTCATGCCCACCAAGGGGATCACCTTGCCCTTTGTGAGCTACGGCGGCACGTCTCTGGTCACCTCCCTGTTCATGGTGGGGGTGCTGCTGTCGGTGTCCCGCGGACACGCCCAGGTGGCTCCAAGGCTGAGCTGGGGTGTGCGCCAGGAGGGGAGCGGCCCCTCGGGGCTGCGGGACGCGGTGCTCACGCCGGCGCGGGTCAGCTCCGGTGGGGTCTGGCGCGCCTTTGGCGGGCCGCGAGGCTCTGGCCGCGGCGGAGGGGTCCCATGAGAGCTCTCATCGCTGGCGGCGGCACCGGTGGCCACCTCTTCCCCGGGGGGGCGGTGGCCGAGGAGATCCTGGCCCGCGGTGGCACTGTGCTCTTTGTGGGCACGGCCAGGGGGATCGAGGCGCGGGTGCTCCCGAAGCTGGGGCTGGAGCTTGCGACCATTCCCATTGGCGGGCTGGTCAGGGTCTCCTGGGCTCAGCGGCTGCGCTTCGTGGTGGACGCCCCGGCGGCCGCCCTGGGCACCGCCCGGATCTTGCGCCGCTTCCGACCGCAGGTGGTGGCTGGAGTGGGCGGATACAGCTCTGGCCCGGTGGTGCTCCTGGCGGCCCTCGCAAAGATCCCCACGGTGGTGCTGGAGCAGAACTCGGTGCCGGGGATGACCAATCGCCTCCTGGGCAGGGTGGCACGCCAGGTCTTCGGAGCCTTCGAGGAGAGCCGGCGTCACTTCCCCGGGGGCAAGGTGAGGCTCACCGGCAACCCGGTGCGGCGGTCCATCCTGGAGGCGCTCGACGGGAGCGGAGCCGATGAGCCGACTGAGGGCGGGAGCCTGGACGGGGGCGGATCCCTCAGGGTCTTCGCCTTCGGTGGCAGCCAGGGGGCGCGGTTCATAAACGAGTGTCTCATGGACGCCGCGCCGCTGCTGGCTCGGGCTCCCGTGGAGCTGCTACATCAGACCGGGGAGGCGGATCACCGCAGGGTCAGCGCGGCCTATGACCGGGCCGGCCTGCGAGCCGAGGTGTGTCCCTTCATCGACGACATGGCTGCCAGGTACCGCTGGGCAGACCTGGTGATCTGCCGGGCAGGGGCCACCACCCTGGCGGAGCTGGCCATTGTGGGACGTCCAGCGGTGCTCATCCCCTTCCCCCACGCCACGCACAATCACCAGGAGAGGAACGCGCGCGAGGTGGAGGCGGCTGGGGCGGCCATCTGCCGGACCCAGGAGGATCTTTGCGGGCCCGACCTGGCGGCGCTCCTGGAGCAGCTCGCGGCAGACGAGCCCCTCAGGCGGCGCATGTCCCGGGCCATGGTTGCCCTGGGCAGGCCCCTCGCGGCGACCGAGATCGTGGACGCCATGGAGCTGCTTGCCGCGGCGAGGAGGCACCCGTGATTCCCATGTTCCCAAAGCGCGTGAAGCGGGTGCACTTCGTGGGCATCGGCGGCATCGGCATGAGCGGCATCGCGGAGGTGCTCATCAACATGGGCTACAGGGTGTCGGGCTCGGACCTGCGCGAGAGCACCACCACCAGGAGGCTCGTGGACCTGGGCGGCGAGGTGACCAGGGGCCACAGCCCGGGCAACGTGAGTGGAGCCGACGTGGTGGTGATCTCCTCGGCCGTGAGCGAGGACAACCCAGAGGTCACAGCCGCCCGAAAGGACGCCATTCCGGTGATCCCCAGGGCGGAGATGCTGGCCGAGCTCATGCGTCTCAAGTTCGGCATCGCAGTCGCCGGGACCCACGGAAAGACCTCCACCACATCTCTCATGGCGGACGTGCTAAACGAAGGTGGCCTGGATCCAACGGTGGTGATCGGTGGCAAGCTCAACAGCCTCGGCACCAACGCGGTGCTGGGCCAGGGGCCCTACATGGTGGTGGAGGCGGACGAGAGCGACGGGTCCTTCCTCAAGCTCAGCCCCACCATCGCGGTGGTGACCAACATCGACCCCGAGCACATGGAGCATTACGGGACCGTGGATCGGCTCACGGATGCCTTCCTCGACTTTGTCAACAAGACCCCATTCTACGGCCTGGTCGTGGTCTGCCTGGAGCACCCCAGGGTGCAGTCCATGCTGCCACGGGTTCAGAAGCGCTACGTCACCTATGGGTTCGTGGCCCAGGCGGACTATGTCGCCAGGGATCTGCGGCACGAGGGCATGGTCACCGACTTCGAGGTGCTGATCCGGGGCGAGAGCGTTGGGCGGGTCAGCCTGAGCATGCCAGGGGATCACAACGTGCTCAACGCCCTCGCGGTGGTGGCGGTGGCGGACGAGCTGGAGATTCCCATGGAGACGGTGAGCAGCGCCCTGGGCGCCTTCCAGGGCGTGCAGCGTCGCTTCACCGTCAGGGGCGAGGTGGACGGCGTGGTGGTGGTGGACGACTACGGGCACCACCCGGCAGAGATCTTGACCACCCTGGCCGGGGCGCGTAACGCCTTCCCCGGGCGGCGGGTGGTGGCCGTGTTCCAGCCCCACCGCTACAGCCGCCTGAGGGACCTCAGGCGGGAGTTCGCCCGGGCCTTCAACGACGCGGATGAGGTGCTGGTGACCGACATCTATGCCGCCGGAGAGGAGCCCATGGAGGGGGTGAGCGCGGAGAGCATCGCGGCCGCCATTCGGCGCCATGGGCACAAGGACGTGCACTACACCGGCTCCATTGCCGAGACGGTCGACGCGCTGGGCCGATCCCTTTCCATGGGCGATCTGGTCATCACCCTGGGGGCGGGGGATGTGTGGCGTGTGGGAGCGGATCTCCTGGGCCCGGAGGGAGGCTCGGATGGCTAGGCGTGCTCGAGGCGGGAGACGGTCCACGTCGCCACCGGTGCCGCGCAATCGGCGCCTGCCCAGGGGGCGTCACCGCGCGGCTTCGACGCGATCGGCCAGCTCCATGGGGGGCTCTCCGCGGGAAGCCGGGTGGACCTCCCCTGGCCCAGGGAGCGCGGGCCGGCTCGCGGCGATTGCGAGGCTCTTGAGGCTCATGGGCAAGCCGGTGGCCGTCCTGCTGCTGGTTGGAGGGGTGGTGGCAGGGGCGGTCTTGGCGCATGGCTTCGTGGTGAGATCGCCCCATTTCCACGTCAAGCGCGTGGAGGTCACTCCCACGGTGCACGTCACCGCCGGGGAGGTGCGTCGGCTGGCCGGGATCGGCAGCGGCAGCAACATCTTCACCGTGGACCTGGACCTGGTGGCGGCCCGGGTGCGTCGCCACCCGTGGATCGCCAGCGCCAAGGCGATCCGGCGGCTCCCCAGCTCCATCCGGATCGAGGTGACCGAGCACAGGGCGGCCGCAGCCGTGCTGGTGCAGGGATCTCGCCCGGCCCAGAGTCGCTTCTACCTGGTGGACGGCGACGGACAGGTGTTCAAGCGCGCCACCGAAGCGGAGGTGGAGGGCCTGCCCCTCATCACCGGAGTAGATCGCGCCGCGTACCTGAGAATGGGGCGGCGCACCCGGGAGCGGATCCGCACGGCCATCGCCGTCTACCGACGCTATGCGGCTCGCCCGGGGAGGCCCAGGGTGGGGGAGCTACACACCGACGAGGTGGTGGGAGTGACACTGTACACGGCCCAGGGGGCGGTGCAGGTTCGCTTCGGGAGAGGTGACATCGCCGCCAAGCTGCGGCGCTTGGATCGAGTGCTGGCCGAGCTCGCCCGGCGTCGGCAACGGGCAGTGGCCATTCGACTGGACAACGAGCGACACCCGGAGCGGGTGACCGTGCGGCTGGCGGAGGCGTCGTCGCTGGGCGCCCGGCCGAGGTGACGCCAGGGTGACGGCAAAGGAGGACCCATGTCCACAGACAGCGAACTGATTGTTGGGCTCGACATCGGCACCACCAAGATCGCCGCGGTGGTGGGCGAGGTGTCAGATCACGGCATCGACATCATCGGCCTTGGGACCCACCCTTCTCACGGGCTGCGCAAGGGGGTGGTGGTGAACATCGACACCACGGTCAACGCCATCCACGCCGCGGTGGAGGAGGCGGAGCAGATGGCCGGGTGCGAGGTCAACACCGTGTTCGCCGGCATCTCCGGGGGGCACATCCAGGCGCTCAACACCCGCGCGGTCACCGCCGTAAAGGAGCGGGAGGTGCGCCCGTCTGACGTCGCACGGGTGATGGAGACCGCGCGCAACACCTGCCTGCTGCCCATGGATCGGGAGATCGTGCACGTGCTGCCCACCGAGTACGTGGTGGATCACCAGGACGGGGTGAAGGAGCCGGTGGGCATGTCCGGTGGTCGACTGGAGGCGCGGGTGCACATCGTCACCGCGGCATCCACCTCCTCTCAGAACATTATCAAGTGCTGCCAGCGGTGCGACCTCGTGGTGGCGGCGGTGGTGCTCGAGCCCCTGGCTTCAACGCTGGCTTGCCTCGACGACGCGGAGCAGGAGCTGGGAGCGGTGCTCATCGATATCGGCGGTGGGACCACCGACATAGTGATAGTGCAGGACAGGTCGGTGGTATTCACCACCGTGGTGCCCCTGGGCGGGAACAACTTCACCAACGACCTGGCCGTGGGTCTGCGCACTCCCATGGGCGAGGCCGAGAGGCTGAAGCAGCGCTTCGGCTGTGCCCTCGTCGACATGGTGGATCCACAGGAGGAGGTGCAGGTGCCCGCGGTGGGTGGCCGCAGGCCCCAGGTGATCAGCCGCCAGATCCTGGGCGAGATCCTGGAGCCCCGCGCCGAGGAGCTGTTCACGCTGGTGGGGGAGGCCATCGAGCGGGCCGGCATCCCGGAGGAGAACCTGGCCTCGGGCGCGGTGATCACCGGCGGGGCCTCGGCCATGGGCGGGATGGTGGAGATGGCGGAGATGGTCCTTGGGATGCCCGTGCGGGTGGGGCTGCCTCGGAACGTGGGCGGCCTGGCAGAGGTGGTGCGCAGCCCGCGCTACTCCACGGGCGTGGGCCTGGTCCGCTACGGGGCAGAGAACGTCGAAGGTCTGCCCCTGGGAGATCCTGAGCCGGATGGGCGTGGGCTTTGGGGGAGCATTAAGCGAATGTTCGGCAGGGCCTTCTAGGGTTCGCGCCGGGAAGATACGAACAGAGCGTGGAAAGAGCACAGGCTGCCAAGAGGTTTATCCAAGGAAATGACGGGCTGCGGCCCTCGAAGGAGGCTCAAGAGATGGCATTCATCGAACCTGACGACACTTACACCCAGAACGCCAAGATCAAGGTCATCGGCGTGGGAGGAGGGGGTGGCAACGCCCTCAACACCATGATCGACAGCGGCATGTACGGGGCGGAGTTCATCGCCGCAAACACGGACATGCAGGCGCTCGACGGCAACATGGCCGGCGTCAAGCTGAGCCTGGGCGGTGACGTGACCCGTGGCCTAGGTGCCGGGGCCAACCCCGACAAGGGTCGCCAGGCCGCAGAGGAGAGCGTGGCTGCCGTCGAGGCGGAGCTGCAGGGTGCGGACATGGTGTTCGTGACCGCGGGCATGGGGGGCGGCACTGGCACCGGCGCCGGCCCGGTCATCGCCCGGGTGGCCAAGTCCGTGGGCGCGCTCACCGTGGGCGTGGTCACCAAGCCGTTCACCTTCGAGGGGAAGCGCCGGATGCTGCAGGCCAACCACGGCATCGAGGAGCTACAGAAGGAGGTGGACACCCTCATCGTGATCCCCAATGATCGGCTCCTGGCAGAGGCGGGGGACATGTCCTTTCTGGACGCCTTCCGCATGGCCGACGAGGTGCTCCTGAACGCGGTGAAGGGCATCAGCGACCTGATCAACAACATCGGCCTGGTGAACGTGGACTTTGCCGACGTCAAGACGGTCATGATGGAGCGAGGAAAGGCCCTCATGGGCACCGGCAGGGCACAGGGGAAGAACCGGGCCATCGAGGCAGCCAAGGCCGCCATTACAAGCCCACTTCTGGAGGATGTGTCCATCGACGGCGCCAGGGGGATCCTCATCAACATCACCTCGGGCTACGATCTCACCATGAACGAGCTAAACGAGGCGGCCTCCGCGGTCATGGAGCGCGCCCACGAGGACGCCAACATCATCGTGGGCTCTGTGCTCGAGGCGGAGATGAAGGACGAGGTGCGGATAATGGTCATCGCCACCGGGTTCGACGGGGTCGCCGCCGTGGAGCAGCCGGCCCCGGCCGAGGGGCGTGTGCGGGCCCGACCCACCAGGCGCAAGACCGGGCAGGTGCCCCTGGTCTACCCGGGTGGAGCCGGCGAAAAGAAGGAGCAGCCCGAGGTGCGGGTCTCGGGCTATCCCACTGGCGAGAGCGAGAGGATCGCCGCGCCCAGGACTCTCCGGGCCACGGAGCTGGGCCAGGACCTGGACATACCGACGTTCAAGCGCCAGTCCAACCAGTCGGACCTGTAGGTCCAGTGAGACCGGACCTCCCCGTGGGTCCAAAAGGGCCAGGGCCTCCTTGCGCGGTTGGCTAGGGGCGCCTACACTCGAGATCCATGCAACCCATCGGTCATCACTGGCGCCCATTGGCCGCCGTCTGTGGCCTGAGCCTTGTGCTCGGGAGCTGCGCCAACCTCCGGGTCTTCACCACCTACGAGTACAAGCACCTGGGCTCGGAGACGAGCAAGAAGCCGACCAACAAGAGGACCTTCATGTCGGGCATCTTCAGGGAGGGGGACCGGTGGCTCATCCGGGTAATGGAGACCCGGATCTGCGAGCAGCAGACCGTGGAGGTGGCCAGGGAGACGGCCAAGGTTCGGATCACCGCTCCCACCTGGTACTACTTCGTGGGGCTGGGCGCCGTGACCAGCACATTGTCCACGCCCTTTTGGGTGCTCGGCTCTCGGGCGGCGAATAGGACAGAGGCCACCAAGCACTACCTTGTGGGCACCCTGGTGTTCCTGGTCCCAGGGTTGGCCATAGTGGGCATCGGCACCTACTACAAGCTGCGCGCTGGCACCATTCGTCGAGATCTCGGCGTGAGGCGTCGGGTAAAGACGCGGGTAGAGGTTCCCTGCAAGGTGGCGCCGGCAAAGGGGCGAACGGTGTTGCTGGGGATGCGCACGGGGCAAAAGGCCCTGGGAAAGACCGACGGCCATGGCAAGATCTTCCTGTCCCCGGAGGGGCTGCGTCCGCTGGTGCGCTGGTCGAATGGCAAGGTGGTGAAGGTCTACTTCGACGTGCAGGTGGAGAACGAGCCTGGCCAGGAGGTGAAGGTGCCCAAGGGCTTCCCGGTCAGCCCGGCGGATCTCCGGGAGCCCCGCTCCCTTCAGTGAGGGGGGTGGCACCAGGGGGTGGCTCGGGACAGGCGCCCTGGTGCGGCTCGGCCGTTGGGTCTGCTTCCCGCGGTCTCCTGGGAGGCCCCTTTCCCAGACCGGGCGGTTGGTCGGCCAGCAGGTAGATGGGCTTGGACTGGGTCTCGTGGTAGATTCGCACCAGCAGCTCGCCCAGCAGACCCAGGAAGACCAGCAGCAGCCCCACAATGAAAAGAAACACCGCCAGCAAGAGCAGCGGGTTTCGGTGCACCCAGGCTCCAGCGGTGTACTTCTGGACGAGGGTGGTGACTCCGCAGCCTATCCCCAGAAGGCACAGCACGAAGCCCAGGCCACCAAAGAAGTAGAGGGGCTTTGTGGAGTAGTCGCCCAGGAACTTGACGGTGATCAGGTCCAGGAGGACCTTGAAGGTGCGGCCCAGGCCGTACTTGCTCTTGCCCTGGCGGCGAGGGTTGTGGCTCACCTCCACCTCCGCCACCCGGGCCCCTGCCCACTTGGCGTGCAAAGGGATGAAGCGGTGCATCTAGCCGTAGAGCTGCACGTGCTGCAGCAGCTCCCGTCTGTAGGCCTTGAGGGTGCAGCCGTAGTCGTGCAGCCGCAGGCCTCCAACCCTGCTGATTATCCAGTTGGCCACCGCGGAGGGGAGCCGTCGTGTGAGCCACGGGTCCTGCCGCCTGTGGCGCCAGCCGGAGACCACGTCGAAGCCCTCCTCCATCTTGTCGAGCAACAGCGGGATGTCATGCGGGTCGTTCTGCAGGTCGGCGTCCATGGGCACCACGACGATCCCCCGGGCTTGGTCGAAGCCAGCGGCCATGGCCGCCGTCTGTCCGAAGTTGCGCCGCAGGGGCACCAGCCGCAGGTAGCTCCGGGATGAGGCCAGCTCCTCCTGCAGCTCCCGAGACCCGTCGGTGGACCCGTCGTCCACAAGCAGCACCTCGCAGCAATGGCCGCTGCCAGTGAAGCTCTCCACGAAGCTGTCCAACCTCTGGACGAGGTCCGGGAGCGACTCGACCTCGTTGTAGCAGGGGATTACGACGGAGAGATCCATGGTGCTCCCTGGTGGGGATGACTACAGGCGAACAATACCCGGGTACCGAGGATCTTGCAAAGAGAGCCCGGGCAGGCGCGCCCTAGCTGTCGGCGGACTCGCCGTAGTAGGAGTAGTATCGCCGGCGATAGTAGTAGTGGTAGTACCCGCCGTAGGTCCTCCGGTCCGGGTCGATGTCGTTTAGCACCACCCCGGCCACCTTGGCGTTGATGTCCGCAAACACGCGCCCTGTCTTGGCCAGCATCTGCCGGGCGGTGACCCCGGACTTGACCACCAGCAGGGTGCCGTCCACCGACTTGGAGAGGAT
>JAJRWW010000690.1 GCA_024276595.1 Myxococcota bacterium | reverse complement strand
TTGTTGTTGGAGCGGGCCTGGGCGGTCTCTCCGCCGCTGCCCGCCTCTCCCGGATGCATCAGCGTGTGCTCCTGCTCGAGCGCCACAACGTGCCCGGCGGCTATGCCACCAGCTTCGTGCGCGGCAGGTTCGAGTTCGAGGTGGCCCTGCACGAGCTGTCCGGGGTGGGGCGGCCCGGCAACCGGGGCTCCCTGTATCGCTACCTGGCGGAGCTGGGTGTGGCGGACAGGGTGGAGTTCATCCCCATCGATCACCTCTACCGGTCGGTGTTCCCGGACGTGGACCTGGTCCTCCCCGTGGGTCGGGAGGCCTACCTGGCGACAATGTGCGACGCCTTCCCGCAGGCGTCGGACTCAATCCGTGCCTTCCTGGAGATGCTGTTCGACTTCAACGACTCCATCCGCGCGCTGGATGAGCAGAAGCATGGGAACCCCCTCAAGCTGGTGCTCAAGTACCGTCGGGCCCTTGGGCTGCTGCCAGCCACCTGGGGGGAGGTGCTGAACCACTACGTGCGCGACGAGCGCGCCCGGGCCGTGCTCTCGCAGTACTGGGGCTACTTCGGCCTCGGGCCTTCCAAGGTCTCCTTCCTCTACTTTGCCACTGCCATGGGCACCTACATGGATATCGGTCCCGTCTATGTGAAGGGGCGCTCCCAGGCCCTGTCCAACGCCTTCGTGGAGGTGATCGAGGAGAACGGCGGCGAGGTGCGCTACAACTGCGGCGCCCGGAGGATCACCGTCGAGGGTGGGCGGGTCACCGGGGTCATCACCGAGGAGGACGAGGAGATCCTGGCGGACGTGGTGGTCTCCAACGCAGACCCCGTGACCACCTGTCACGATCTCATCGGCCTGGAGACGGTGCCCAGCCGCTTCTTCGACCTGCTGGGTCCCCGGCGCAGGGGACCATCGAGCGTGAACGTCTACATGGGCGTGGACGCCTCCCCAGAGGAGCTGGGGTTCGTCCACCACGAGAACTTTGTCAGCGACCACTACGACCTGGACGCTTCCGCTGGCAGCATGGCCGACATCCTGGCCCCGCCATCTGCTGCCCTGGTGACCTGCTACAACACGGTGAGCCCCGACATCTCTCCGCCCGGCACGAGCCTGGTGGTGACCACGATCTTGCAGCATGGAGAGCCGTGGACCCGGGTTCCCCCCTCGGAGTACCTGGACACGAAGCGCAAGGTTGCCGAGGGGATGCTCCGCCTCGCCGAGCGGGTCAGCCCCAGCCTGCGGGAGCGCGCAGAGGTGGTGGAGGTGGCCACTCCCCTTACCAACATGCGCTTTTTGAACACCCTCGACGGAGCGGTCTATGGCTTCGCCAACACCGCCTTCGACCACAGCGTGCTGCGCATGAGCGCGCGGGGGCCCCTCGGTGGTCTCTTCTTTGCCGGGGCCTTCACCCAGCCCGGGGGGGGCTTCGAGCCCTGCATGATGTCGGGCCAGACCGCCGCCGACATGGCCCTGAGCTACCGCGGCGAGAACGGCAAGGGGGTGCGATGATGCTCAGGCGCTTTGCAGACCTCTCCGGCATGGTGGGCTACCTCAGGCTCGGGCTCCAGAAGCTGATCCTGCCCAGGTTCAGACGGGAGACGGACTACTCCGTGGCCGCCTACACCTCTGCGGCCGCACAGGCGGTGGCACGGATCCACCCCAGCTCAATGCTCCTTCGGGTGCAGGAGGTCATCCAGGAGACCCCCAGCACCCGGACCTTCCGTTTCCAGCGAATGGACGGGCCCGTGCCTCCCTTCCATCCCGGGCAGTATGTCAGCCTGCGGGTGCCCATGAACGGAGCGGAGGTGAGCAGGCCCTACAGCATCTCCTCGCGGCCTGGGGCTCCGTACCTGGATCTCACCGTGCGCGACCGGCCGGGGGGCTTCGTGGCTCCGCACCTGCTGGCGGTCATCTCCGAGGGAGACGAGCTGGTCTCCAGCGGACCCGCTGGCAGCTTCTTCCATGAGCCCCTCATCGACGGCTCTGACCTGGTGCTCCTGGCGGGGGGGAGCGGCGTGACTCCCTTTGCGAGCATGGTTCGCCACTGGGACAGCCAGGGTTGGCCCGTGAGGGTGCGCCTGGTGCATGGCAGCCGGACGCCGGACGACGTGATCTTCGGTGCGGAGCTCAGCCACCTGGCCGAGTCGAGCCCCAGGTTCTCGTACACCTCGGTCATCTCGGAGCCAACCGAGGGCTACCGTGGCCCATCAGGGCTCTTGGACGCCGAGCGCATTGGATCCGCGGTCGGGGACCTGGACGGAAAGACCTTCTATCTGTGTGGCCCCCTGGCCATGACCAGCCTCTGCATGGCCGCGTTGGAGGAGCTGGGTGTGCCCCGCTCGCGGATCCGCCGGGAGCTCTACGGGGCAGCCACCCATGTCACATCCTTGCCCGGCTGGCCGAAGAGCGTCTCCCCGAATGACTCCTTCGAGCTGGCCATCGAGGGTGGAACGACCATCGCCGCCAGGGCGGGCGAGCCCATCCTGGTGGCCCTGGAGCGGCACGGCGTGGCGGCTCGCTCTCTCTGCCGCTCAGGAGAGTGCAGCGTCTGCCGCGTCAAGCTGCTCTCCGGGGAGGTCTTCGTCTCCGAGCAAACCGGCACGCGGGAGGCCGACCGGGAGCGAGGGTACATCCACGGCTGTGTCACCCACCCGCTGGGAGACCTCCGGATCCGTCTGTAGCGGGGCCCTTCCCGGCGAGGCTCTACGGTATCGGCAGGTTCAGCAGTATGTAGAAGCCGTCGAAGTAGCGCTGAAAGGCGCTGATGAAGGCAGGGATCAGGTTCCACCCTCCGATGAGCCCCAGGCCCATCACTGCGAAGACCACCAGGGAGTACTCCGTCACCGCTTGGCCCGAGCGCTGTCGGCCAAAATGCCCTGGGAGCCTCATGGTGCCTTTGCTCCCCAGCGGGCGCCCGGGGCGGCGCCCGGGTAGCCCAGCTCGTCACCTGTGGCCTCGGCCATGTGCACCCGAACTCGCCCCTCCTTGTCCATCTGGGTGATGTTGAGGGTGAGCTCGCGCTTGCCCTTGTGGAAGGTCATGTTGGCGTGGAACTCCGTGGGCAGCAGGGGCTGGCCCTTGCTCTTGACCTCTCGCCAGCCATGCTCCGGGAGGTTGGAGCGGAAGAACTCCACGTTGTTGGCCAGGCCCCCATAGTTGGTGTACATGGTGACCTTGCTGCGGTGCCCCGGATCCCTGGCGCCAAAGCGCAGCACGCCCTCTGCCCCGGGGTAGAGGGGGACGTCCGGGCTCGTGGCGTAGCTGCCAGTGGCCGGCCGTAGGGGCTCGGTGAGCATGGATGGGTATACCGCGGTGGTGCCGCTGGCAGACTTGATCAGGACCTGCCTCAGAATGCCCCTGGCGGGGTCGTAGGCGCCCACCACGCCGCCCTGCGGTGAGATGTCCTCGGTGACGTAGTGCCCTGCGGCCTTCCACTGGCCAGCATAGAAGCTGGCCACCTTGAGGGTGTCGTCACGTGTGTGAAAGTAGGACATCTTCAGGTGGCTGGATCCCACCGTGAGGGAGCTGCCCATGGGGTACTCCTTGACCCCCGGGTACCGAGGCATGGGGAAGGGATAATGGCCGCGCATGAGGTCCACCTCATGACGAGCTTCGGCGCCCCTGTGTTGCCCACCGGCCAGCAGGCCCATGAAAGCAATGCCAGCGGCGACGAAGACGACCACGGATATCTTGGCTAGCTTGGTCATGGCGTCTCCTCTGGATCAGGGGCTTCCCTGCCCGCTCGACTCTGGTGGCAGCACGTAGTCACCAAAGGGGTTGTCCGAGGCGAGGGAGTCGAAGCAGCCCAGCTTCTCCGGCTCATTGCAGCCCATGAAGTTGTTCTTGCGCATCTTCAGGGCCTTGACCAGCTCGGAGTCCTTGTAGTTCATGGGCATGGTGTCGTACTTCTGTGGTCCGTCCTGGTGGTCCTCCTTCACCTCGATCTGGCCCGAGTGGGGGTCCTGGTCCTTGTAGGCGATGGAGACCAGTGCGGTCTCTGTTGGGTTCATGGTGAGGGGAGGGTGCATGGCGAGCAGGGCGATGAAGCCCGAGGCCGCCTGGATGAAGGTGGTCCACAGCTTCATCCCGTTTCGGATGGACGGGGTGACAAAGGCCATGCGGTCCACCTGCTTGAAGTAGGCCTTGCTCCTGTCGACCTTCCCCTTGATGTCGTCGCCGTAGTTCAGTCGCCAGGAGTCTGCCACCACGGTCGCCGTCTCCCTGAAGGTGCGCCTGCGGCCCAGAAAATGCCCGGGGCCGAACCAGCTCTGCATGAACTTCCTGTTGATGAGCAGGTTGTTAAAGCGCAGGCGCACTCGCACCTTGGGGTAGCCCTTCTTGTTGAACTTCCACTTCCCTGGGGGGTTGAAGCGGTTGTAGCCGGCGCCGAACCAGGTGTACTTCTCGCCGTAGTAGCCGGCCATCATCGCCAGGAGCACCGGGTTGGAGTAGCTCATGCCCTGCACCGACAGAAAGTCGATTGCATACCCGGCAAAGGTGAAAATCTGATTCACGAGCGAGCCCCCGGGGATCCTGGGCTCGCCCTGATCTCTCATGGTGACCAGAGGTGGCAGCCAACCCACGGCGAAGGCCTTGGACTGCACGCCGAGGGTGCCGCTCTTGAGGTTGGCGTACTTGACGAGGACGTCAGCGCGGATCTCGCCCTTGGCGCCGGAGAAGCCGTTGGTCTTGCCCGTCCGGTAGTCGTGCAGCGGGTGCGCGGTGAACTCCCAGGCGGCAAAGCGAGCGATCTCCTGGGTCTTGAGCTTGACCTGGATCACCTCGTAAAAGTACATGGCGAACAGGAGGCAGGTGACCATGACCGGGGCCACGATGGCGAACTCTGTCAGAGCCTGGGCCCTGCGGGAGCGGAGGCGAAGCCTGAGGTGTCCGGGTCGCATGGGGCCTCCTAGTGGGTCATCACGGCGGTGACCGTGCGCAGGAACACGTCCGAGACCAGGTTGCGGACCATGTTCACCACCATCTTCATGATGCGGCTGTCGGAGCTGGTCCTTATCTTGGAGCCCAGGAAGCGGTCCCAGACGTTCATGAGCTTGGCTCCCACCGGCGCCAGGCGGGCGCG
>JAJRWW010000689.1 GCA_024276595.1 Myxococcota bacterium | reverse complement strand
GTCCTTGCGCTCCACCAGCGTTGCCATGTCGCGGGTGGTCTCCATGTCCGGGTACCTGCCACGAACGAGAGCGAGCCGATCCTCGGACTCGTCGCAGACCACCCTCAAGGCCCCCAGCTCGGCCCAGTTTCGCAGGTGGTTCTCACCCCAAGCCCCACACCCCAGCAGAGCTACCTGTGGTTTCGCCAAGGTTGTCACTCCTTCCATTGGTAGTTGCAAGGCGGCAAGACGAGGTCAACAACGTCCTGACCATGGTGAGTACCGGTATAGGTAGGGGCAGATTCCCTGTCAAATGCGCTCGAAAGGCCATCGCCATGGAGACGACGAAGGACTAGCCGTGAGATCGGCCGAGCCCTTGGCGCGGCTTCCGGCGCAGCTTCTGGCGCAGCTTCTGGCCCAGGCGGGTGGCGAGGTGGGTGATCTCGGTGACCCTGAAGAGGCGAGCCAGGGGGACGATGAGCGCGGCGAAGGCGAGCCCCAAGGTCAGGCAGACCGCCAGGGCGCCTGCCAGACTGCTGCCATCGAGACCCTGAAGGAGGACCCAGCGCAGCCCCCAGAGGGCAGCCCCCAGCGGCGCCGTCATTGCCAGGGCCCGGCCCACCGCCCGGTAGGTGGGGCCGGCTCGGTTGCCCATGCGTCGGTTCCATACCACGTAGAGCATCGCGGCCTGGACAAAGGCGCTGGCCGTGACCCCCAGGGCCACCCCCAGTCCGCCGAGCGAGCGGGTGAAGACCCAGTAAAGGGGGATCGAGAGGAGCACGGCGACGGTGCCGAAGATGGCCGGGAGCCAGGTGGAGCGGGTGGCGTAGAACCCCCGCACCACCAGGTTGACTGCGGCCATTGCGAAGGCTCCAGCGAGGAAGACCTGCAGCATGGCGGTGGTGTCGGTGACGGCGCGCTGGTCAAAGGCGCCGCGCCGAAAGAGCACGACCACCATCTCGTGGGCGGCGACTATCATCAGGGCCGAAGCGGGTATGGCCAGGCACACGTAGCGCCGGATGGTGTGGTTGAGGGTGCCCAGCATCCTGGGCACGTCGCCCCTGGCAAAGAGCCGCGCCAGGAATGGGAAGGATGCGACCCCGGCCGCCTGCCCGAAGAGGGCCACGAGCATGAGGTTGACCCGCAGGGCGTAGTTGAGCGAGGCCACGGTGCCCTTGCCCAGGGTGGAGCCGAAGAACTTGAAGAAGGACTCCATGGAGAAGGTCATCGACAGGCCCAGCACGAGGGGAAACGTGAGCCAGAGGAAGGCGCGGAAGTCTGGGTGCAGGAGCCGAAAGCTGGGGCGCAACCTCATGCCCGCCTTCAGTGCGCCTAGCCACTGGAGCGCGAGCTGGCCGGCCACAGAGCCTGCGAGCACACCCCAGGCAAACCCCTCGATTCCCAGGGAGTCGGAGAGGAGCACGCCGCCGCCGATGATTCCGATGTTGTAAACCAGTGGCGCCAGGGCGGGGAGCAGAAAGCGCCCCTTGGCATACTGCACCGCCATGAAGATGCCCCCGGCGAAAAAGCACATCTGCGCGGGCAGGATTATGCGGGTCATGCTGGTGGCCCTGGCCAGGGTCACCGGGTCGTCGGAGATGCCAGGGGCGACGAGGGCCACGAGGGTCGGAGCGGCCCACATGGCCAGGAGAGTGAGAAGGGCCAGCAGGGACAGGCAGACGGTCAACACTATGGAGAGCACCTTCCACCCCTCGCCTTCGTTGCCGGCCTCCAGGTGTCTGGCGAAGATGGGAATAAAGGTCACCGACAGAAACCCTCCGGCCACCACGTGGTTGAGCATGTCAGGGATCTGAAAGGCAATCGTGTACGCGTCCACGTCGCTGCCGGCACCGCCCACGTAAGCTATGTAGCTCTGCCGCACCTGCCCCAGCACCCGGGAGAGGAGCACCGAGCCCATGACGATGAGCGATGCGATACCGATCTTGCGAGCCATGGAGGCGGCGTCCGTGGAGGCTGCGTCCCCATGGGCGGTGTCTGGAGCGTCGCCGCTGCCAGGTGTCGTGAGGTTCGATTCTTGGTCGGACATGGATGTGAGGTCTCGAGGGTGCCCGTGCAGTGCTCGGGGTGGCTACCGCCCTTCCAGTATTCGGGCTGTCTCCGCGGTGTATACCCCCTCGGACCCGTGTATGACCAGGGGGGGCTCCAGGACCAGGGGGTCGGACACGCCCTTTCTGCCCAGGAGGAGCACCCTCCTGGCAGTCCGGTCCGGGAGCGGGTGAACGGGCCGCAGGCGCACGGGTCGGAGGCCGTGGTGGGCCATGGCGTCGCACACCTCCACGCAGCGCTCGGCAGGGTATATGACCGCCAGGTATCCTCTGGGTCGAAGCAGCCTGGCCGCGCTGGCCATGAGCACTGGCAAGGTGACCTCCAGCTCCATGTTGGCCACGGCCCGCTCCCGGTTGGGGCTGTGGCGTCCTGAGCCAGCGGGCCTGAAGGGAGGGTTGGACACGACCAGGTCCGCACAGTCGCCTTCCAGGTGTCCCTTGAGGCTTCTCAGATCTCCTTCCACCACCTCCACCCGATCCGCCATGCCGTTCTCCTGCACGTTGACCCTGCAGATACGGGCGAGGCGGGGCTGCAGCTCCACCAGGATCACCCGGGCGCCGGGAAGCCGAGCTGCCAGCGCCAGGCCCACCACGCCGCAGCCCGCCCCCAGGTCCACGACCGCTCCCCGCCAGGCGGGATCGGCCCCCTGGGCGAAGCTCGCCAAGAGCAGCGCGTCCACGGAGAAGCGGTAGCCGTGCCGAGGCTGCCAGAGAGACAGCCTTCCGCTCAGAGCGTGATCCTTCTTGCAGCCCTCGGGGGGCGAGAGGTCAGGGCCTGCCACTGAGCACTTCTTCCCCAAGCTTCAAAGCCCCCTGCCTGAGCAATCGCACCTCTCCCCCCGCTGCCACGGACACCACCGTGGATGGCGCCGAGGGCGGAGCCTCACCCGCGTCCAGCAGCAGGTCCACCCATCCAAGATCCCGGGCCACCTGGTCAGCGGACATGGCTGGCGGGGCTCCCCGGTGGTTGGCGCTGGTGGCCACCAGGGGAGCACCCAGCAGGCGTGCCAGCGCGGTGGCGACGGGGTGAGAGGAGATCCTTACCCCCACGCCCAGCGGTCCCACCAGGGGAGCGGGCAGGCCCGAGCGCGCGGGCAGCACGAGGGTCAAGGGACCAGGCCAGGCCTTGTCCATGAGGTGTCTTGCGGCCGCAGGGACTTGCTTCACCACGCGCTCGAGCTGGCCCCGATCCGCCAGCACCAGCGGCAGGGGTGAGTCGACGTCACGGCCCTTGCGTGCCAGCAGGTGGTCCAGGGCGGTGGGGTGCCACGGGTCCACCCCAAGCCCGTAGGAGGTCTCGGTGGGGTAGGCAACACACATGCCTGCCCGCAGCGCCTCGGCGGCGCGCTCCAGGTCTGCGGGCCTTGTGGGGAGTCGCACCATGGGTCAAGGGTCGCCGCGGGCCGGACGTGGAGCACCGCCGCTCATCCCTTGACGTGCTCGCCTGTGGGCGGCCTGGGGGCCACCGCCCCTGAACCATCCCGGGTTCAGGCGGTGGGAGCCCAGCATCCGTAGATCCCTTGTCTCCCTGGGACGAGGGCGAGCCACGATGAAGTCTCTTGGAGGTGTGATCTTCTGTGAAGCTCCTGCCTGGAGCACGGATGCCTCGAGCTGGCCGGAGATGGTGACCCTGTGAGCACCCTTGGGCGCCGAAACGCTGTAGGAGATGGTGATGCCCAGGGGGGCTCCGGTGGCAGTGTCCAGCAGGGCCTCGCCCTTTACCGAGAGGACCTGCATCTTCTTGCGCCAGGCCCTTGCTCCACTGGCCCTGGCGGGCGGTCCATGCTGGCGAGAGAGCTTGTAGCGGGTGGCTCGTCGGCCCGCCGCGGTGGTCTCGCCCGCAGGGGTGACGGCGAGCCTGCTCCCCAGCAGCTCCACCACGGCTGCTGCTGCCCCCCAGATGCGCTGGATCCGCCTGTTGGCCTCCTCCGGCTCCTCCGAAAACCTCATGAAACGCTGGTAGCGGTGGCGGAAGAAGGTCTGCTCTCCCATGCGATAGAGCTCCACCCCGTACTCGGCCGAGCTCTCCTCCCTACCGTGGCAGTCCCTCTCCGGTGCGCAGGTCAGCTCGTATCGAGACACCAGATCCCGGTCCGGTTTGCCGTCTACCTTTACGCTCACCCTGTGGGTCGCCCGGAAGCGATGACCACCCAGGTGCTTCCAGGCCACGGAGTGGCTCATGCGCAGGGCGGCCAGCCGAGCGTCACGAGATCTGGCGTGCATCTTCGGCTGCGGGCCCCGGTGGTGCCGTGGCCTGGCGCCAGGGCGCCGCCCGCAACCCTCGACCATGCACAGCCCCATGGGCGTCAGCAGGAGCATCAGCGTGGCCACCGTGCGGCAGGATCCACCTCCTCGGCAGTGGCTGGAATTACCAGGGGTCTTGTGAAAGCTGGAGCGCACGGGCTAAAGAGAAGCACATTGGGTCGGCCTGTCAAGCTGCCCTGGAGCCTGGGGGCTGCGCCCAGGGGCCGGGAGCGCCCCTGGGGTGGGACGCAGCAGGAAAAGGGCAGCCCATCTCGCGGCGATCTGGAATGGAAGGTCGGTGCCGTCTGTTAGCACCCCCAAGCGGACCGCGTGGGCGCTTCGCAACAACTTCCCCGGTCTTGCATCTGGCAAGGGGCTGTGCAAGGATGACCGGGCATCGGTTCGGGAGGAACCACATGGCCAGGGAAAAGAAAACCGCGTCCGGAGGTGTCACCGTTGGTGTCATCTTGATGATCGTGATCTTCGCCGGTCAGATGCTCTTGCAGTTCACGTATAAAAGCCACGGCTTTGGCGAGACCTGGCCGGCGCTCATGGTCGGTGTCGGCGCCTGCTTCATTTTGGGTGGCCTGCTGGAGATGGGCCTGGGAATCATGGCCCTGTTCAGTCTGTGGCTCGTCCACAACTTGAAGTGGGTCGCTTTTTGGGACTACTGGCCATTTACCATCCTGCTGGTCGCGGTGCTGGTCGCGGTCGGGTTCTTGCGGGCCCGGGCCGCCTCGGAGAAGGAATAACGACCCCACCTGGGGCTGTGCGAAGGAGATCACCAGATGGCAGTTCTCGACTACCTGATTCCCGGATACAAGGGCTATCGCCAGCGAGACGACTCCCGCCAGAGCGACAAGCTCTTTCGGGACTACCTGGCCAAGGAGCTGGGCGCCGAGGCCACGCGGCTCGAGCAGGCCAAGGTGGAGCTCGCGGGCTCCGGCAACCTGGCCGCCCTCAACCCTGCGGACCAGGCCACCAAGCTCCTGACAAAGGTGCGGGACCGCCTGCGGTTCGCCAACTACGGCTTCCAGTCCGGCATGTTCGGCTCCAAGGGGGAGACGGAGATGGTGCTCAAGGTGGAGGAGTACGACAAGGGGCTCGTGGACGACAAGGACTCGGTCCGCACCCAGGTCCAGGAGATCGAGAATGTGCTCATGGAGGAGGGTAATGTGGCTCCGGAGTTCAAGAAGCTCACCCGCATCCTCCGCGAGTTCGATGAGAAGCTGAACCAACGCGAAGCTATTATTCGCGGCAACGCATAGGCCGGCCCAGCCGGGCGATTGGGGGGCGCGGAGCTCGCTGCCCTCAAGGATGGAGAACCATGGCCCTGATCGATGTCATCGAGTTTCACGACGAGTCGGGCGAGCAGATCGTCCAGCGTTTCCCGGAGTCGGGCGAGGCCGACGTGCGCATGGGCACGCAGCTCGTGGTCCGCGAGTCGCAGGTGTGCATCTTCTATCGCGGTGGGCAGGCGCTGGACACCTTCGGGCCCGGCCGCCACACCCTGGCCACGGCGAACCTGCCGCTGCTGGGCGCGCTGGTGAAGCTGCCTTTTGGAGGGGAGACCCCCTTCAAGGCCGAGTGCTTCTTCGTCAACCTCAAGACCTTCCTGAACAAGAAGTGGGGCACCAAGGAGCCCATCACCTTCCGGGACCAGGTCCTGAAGGTGGTGCGGCTGCGGTCCTTTGGGATGATGAGCTACAAGATCAACGATCCTCAGCTCTTCCTCAACAAGGTGGTGGGCACCGCCGGGCAGTACAATACCTCCCAGATCACCGACTTCATGCGGAACATGGTCGTCGGGCGCCTCACGGACGTGCTGGGAGAGAACCTCAAGACCCTGCTGGACCTGGCCTCGCTCTACGACGAGATCGGCATCGCCACCAAGGCGCGAGTGGCCGAGGACTTCGCCAAGTACGGCCTGGAGCTGGAGGACCTGGTCATCAACGCCATCACCCCGCCCCCGGAGGTGCAGGCCAAGATCGACGAGCGCAGCGGGCTGGGGCTGTTCGAGGACGCCATGCCGGCGCTGCAGCAGCAGCAGATGGCCTACGCCATGCGGGACGTGGCGCAGAACCCCGGTGCGGGAGGTGTCGCGAGCCAGGGCATGGGCATGGGCATGGGGCTGGGTATGGGCTTCATGATGCCGGGAATGATGGCCGGTGCGATGCAGCCCATGCAGCAGGGCATGCAGCCGGGCATGCAGCCGGGCATGCAGCCGGGCATGCAGCAGCAGGCGCCGCCCCAGCAGGCGCCGCCCCAGCAGGTGGCCGCTGGCGCCGCGGCCGGGGCGGCCATGGCCCAGCAGCCCGCCCAGGCTCCTGCTGGGACACCCTGCAGCAACTGCCAGCAGCCCGTTCCGGACGGCTTCAAGTTCTGCCCGGCCTGCGGCACCCCCCAGGCGGCTCCGCAGCCCCAGGGCGCGGCGTGCATCAAGTGCCAGGCGGCCATGCCCCCTGGGACCAAGTTCTGCCCGGCCTGTGGCGCCCCCCAGGAGGTCACCTGTGGCAAGTGTGGCCAGCCGGTCACCGGTGGAGCCAAGTTCTGCGCCAACTGCGGGACTCCGGTTCAGCCGGCCTAGCGGTCCATGGGGTGGCGGCGCCTTGGTCGTGCCGCCATGTCTCTGCTCACATGCGTACCAGGAGCAGCCGTGACCCGCTCCCCAACCCCGTCCGGGTGGACCCGCTTTCTTCGCTCGCGCTTTGACAGGGACTTCCTGCAGAAGATCCAGGCGCTTCCCACCAGGCAGAATGAGTACGGTTTCGATCCCTTCGGCTTTCACCGGGAGGAGGCCATGGCGGGCATCTACCTGGCCCGCCTCATGCACCGCTACTACTTTCGAACAGAGGTCTTCGGGCTGGAGCACGTGCCAGAGGGCAGGGCGCTGCTGGTGGCGAACCACTCGGGCCAGCTCCCCTTCGATGGCCTGATAATCGGCGCGTCCATGCTCTTTGACCGGGACCCGCCGCGCATCGTCAGGTCCATGATCGACCACTTCGTGCCCACCCTCCCCTTTGTCGGGGCCACCCTCACCCGGTGGGGCCAGATCATCGGCACGCCGGAGAACTGCCGCCACCTGCTGGCCGACGACGAGGTCATCGTGGTGTTCCCAGAGGGCGCCAGGGGCGTCTCCAAGCCCTTCTCCAAGCGCTACCAGCTCCAGGAGTTTGGCATGGGTTTCATGCGCCTCGCCCTGGAGACGGACACCCCCGTGGTGCCGGTGGCGGTCATTGGCGCTGAGGAGCAGGCTCCCTGCATAAACCTCAGACCCCTGGCTCGACTGCTGGGCATCCCGGCCTTCCCCGTGATGCCCTTTCCTCCTTTCTTTCCGGCGCTGCCTCTGCCCACCAGGTACCGGGTCTACTTTGGCGAGGCCATGCGCTTCTCAGGGGATCCCGACCAGGATGACGATGAGCTACGGCCGGCGGTGACGCAGGTGCGCAACACCATCCAGTCCATGATCCACCTCGGGCTCAAGGCCAGAAGGCACATCTTCTGGTAGGTCAATGGGCGCCATGGCAGCGAGGAAACGGATAGTCATCACCGGGATCGCAGGGCGTTTGGGCAGGCTCCTTGCCAAGCGGCTGCATCGCCGCGGGGACCTGGAGATTATCGGCATTGACCGCAGGCCCTTCGAGGACAAGCCCGCCGACGTGGAGCACAAGCGGGTGGACATTCGCTCCCGACGCACCAGGGATGTGTTTCGCACCCGGAGCATCCACGCGCTTGTGCACCTGGGGCTCATGTACGATCCCAGGCGCTCATCCCGCACCCACCACCAGTGGAACGTGGTGGGCACACAGCATCTGCTCGAGTACTGCATGCACTACGGGGTGGAGAAGGTGGTTGTGGTCTCCTCCACGGCGGTCTACGGCCCACGGCCGGAGAACCCGCAGTTTCTCACGGAGGAGGCACCGCTGCTGGCGGCCCAGGACGACCCCAGCGCCATGACCCTGGTGGAGGCGGACATGCTCGCCAGCTCCTTTTTTTTGGAAGCACCAGGCTGGGCAGACGGTGATTCTGCGTCCTGTGCACATCCTGGGGCAGGTGGCCAACGCCGCCTCCAACTATCTGCGCATGGAGCGGATCCCGGTGCTCATGGGCTTCGACCCCATGATGCAGGTCATCCACGAGGCGGACGTGGTGGAGGCCGTCTGCCTGGCCATCAGGCCCGGCGCCCGCGGCATCTACAACGTCGTGGGCCCAGGGGAGGTCCCCCTGAGCGTCCTCATTCAGGAGTCTGGCCGACCCACCTTCCCCATGCCGCACCTGATAGCGCCCGTTGTTTCGAAGGTCTTTTGGAACCTGGGACTGGCCCCGTTCCGGGGCACCGAGCTGAATCACCTGCGCTTCGTGTGCATGGCCGATGGATCCAGAGCCAGGGATGAGCTGGGCTTTAGGGCCACCAGGACCATCAAGGAGGCGGTGCGGGCCGCGCTGGACTACAGCTATTGAATATTGTAAGCGCCGATCCGTATTTGTGTGCTAGTATCCTCCTCCGGGGAGAGATATACCCCGAAAAGGAGCTAGAGCATGAAGACACTCGGTCTGGTATTCTGTTTCATCGCTGGCGCTGCGCTGTTAGCGGGCATGTCTGGGCCCGCCGAGGTCTCCTCGGCGGACCACCTCGGGTCTGGGAGCCTCACAGCGCCCACCGCTCAGGACTACACTCTCCCCGCGGACGAGGACATCGCCGCGCCCAAGGCCACCTGCTTCATGTGCTCCAAGAGCAGCAGCACGGGTGCGTGCAAGGGCGCCGACGAGTGCTCGGGCAGCCGCAGTAGCTGCAGGAAGAAGGGGTGCAAGATCACCGGCACCCGCTCCTGCTCCAGCGCGGCGAACAACAAGCGCTGCTGACCTTTTTCTCCCCTACCCGGATGGACCCCGTCGGATGGTCAAGATGCATACGGGTGCTGGCTGCGCAGCCAACCTCCTGGCTGCTGTGCTGGCGCTCTGCGCGTGGGCCTGTGGGGACGACCCAGGGGAGGGTCAGCCTCCCTCCGTCTCCTTCCGGGTCGTCACATTCAACACCGGCTCCGCCGGCCCCACAGGCCGGGTCTCTGGGCAGGAGTACACCGACGAGCTCAAGGGCATCGGGGACGAGTGGTACGGCAATGGCCTGGCCTGGCTGCCGGCGGTGGAGGCCACCCGGCGCTGGCTGGAGCAGGTGGCGCCGGAGGTGATCGTTTTCCAGGAGGTCTTCTCCACCGAGGACTGCTCCGACATTCCAGTCGTCGAGCGCGAGGGCTTTGTTTGCGCGGGCCACTCTCCCGGGGACGACACGGTGGCTCAGCTCGTTCTCGGCGAGGGCTACCAGCTCATGTGCCAGCTTCAGCACAACGACAAGTGTGCTGCTGTGAGGCTGGACTTTGGCTCCTTTGCTGGCTGCGAGGCGGACTACTGCCCAGAGGGGCTCGCCGGGGCCGAGGTGGACGGCTGCGGTCACGGGTCCCGGGTTGGGCGCGGCACAATCGACCTGGTCGTGGGTGAAACCTTGACCCTGGTGAGCTTCCACGGCAGCTCTGGGGTCACCTCGGAGGACATGGAGTGCAGGCGGCGCCAGGTGGACCAGGTCTTCGTGGACCTGGGCACCGGGGACGGCCAGCCCGCCGCCAACGGGGAGCGGAACCTGATAATGGGGGATCTCAACACCGATCCGGTGCGCTGGGCCTCCTTTGACGCGAGCGCGGCTCGCTGGCTCGACTTCGTGGCCAACCCCGACGCCCCCGCCTCCTCATGGGATCGCCCCTTCCACTTCGTCTCCGACGTGGGCGAGGAGGCCGAGCCCACCTACGCTGCGCTCTTCAACATCGACCACGTGGTGAGCGATCGGGCCACTGGCTCCTGCTGGGTGGCGGGAATCACCTCCGGCCACCCGTACGTGCTGGGCGCCGACGTCTACTTCGATCACCACCCCATCGTCTGCGACCTGGAGATGGCCCTGCCCGGCGATCCATAGCCGCCACCGAGCCACACAGCCAATCACCAGCACTCGCTATTGTGCTGCTCTCCATGGCAGGGGCCGGAGCAGGAAGGACGGCTGGGGCCGCAGCCGTTGGGATCGAAGAAGATCATGCCTCCGATGAAGACGTCTCGCTGACCGTTGACGTGGGTCGGGCTGGTGGGGTCGTTGTGACAGGTGGAGCAGGGGATGGCCTCACCGTTGACGTGCTTGTTGTGCTCCCCGGTGTTGGGAGTGGCGTCGTGGCAGCTCGAGCAGCTCCCGGTGGTCCAGCTTCCCCCGGCCCACCAGGGGGTGACGTTGGGCGGTCCGCCCCGGCCGTCGGAGTGGCACGCACCCACGCAGGTGCCCCGACGGTTCACCGGGTTGCCGCCGGTGGCCCCCACGTCGAAGACCATCCCGGCGGCGCGCCCGGAGAAGTCCACGTCGCCGTGGTGTCCAGCGGTGGCCAGGTCTGCGGTGGGCACGTACCCCAGGGCGTGGCTCACGTCCCCGGTGGCGGGGATCAGGTGGCAGCTATCGCATGCAAAGGCCGTGTGGGTGGAGCTGGCCTGCAGGTGAGGGATGTGCCGCCCCACGGCCAGGGTGTCGGTGGTGCTCTCACCACCCACGCCCGCTGGTGGGTTGTACTGGCCCACGGGCGTGCCGTGACAGAAGTCGCAGGAGCGCCAGTTGCCTCCGTGGCAGCCCGTGTTGTCACAGGAGACTCCCGACCAGCCGCCGGTCAGGTTGGAGCCGTGGCACTCGGTGCAGTTGCGGTTGTGCTCGTCCCGCTGCTGGTTGGTGAGGAAGTAGTTGGAGCCGTGGTGGTTGGCACCTCCGCCCGGGGAGGTCCAGCCTGAAAGCTCGTGATAGTCGCCCACCTCCAGCAGACCGTTGACGTGGAGCGCCGCCGCGGACCAGGTGGAGCTGGATGGGGTGGCGGCGTCATAGCTCGAGATCACCAGACGGTGGCACTGGTCGCAGGCGCTGCTCGGCGGGTGCGAGCCCCCCGGTGGGTTGGTGTGGCAGGTGGTGCCGCACTCGTTGTAGGTGGAGTTGACCGTGGTCCAGTCGGGGGTGCGGCTCACCGAGCCGCCAGCGTTGGGCCCCAGCAGGGTGGAGCCGTGGCAGTAGGTGCCGGCGCAGGTGGTGGTGGTGGAGTCGTAGCCCGAGCTGGCGCCGTCGGCGTTGGATGGCCCGCCCCAGTCGAAGTCGGTCACACCATCGGAGTGGGCAGTGGAGGTTGGGAGCTGGTCGCAGACGCTCCACTGGACCTGGCGGTGCCAGCCGCTCGGGGCCAGGTGCTCCCCGTGGG
>JAJRWW010000688.1 GCA_024276595.1 Myxococcota bacterium | reverse complement strand
GGCTCGGAGCGCATCAACCTCTTCAACCTGCTCAACACCTGCCGCCTGATCCCCCTGCGCGACCTCGGGGGGGGGCACTGGGAGGTTCGGGCCACGGCGCTGCACCACGCGCTGCTTCACTACTCCAGGGCTGGCAAGCGCTCGCATCTCTTCTTCGACTATGGCGCCAGGGGAGAGCTCGCCATGGAGCACCCTGGCTATCGCTACCTCTGCGAGGGTGTGGCCTGGCTCCTGCGACGGGAGGCGCTCCCAGCCTGGCTCAGCTTCATCGACGACCTGCTGGGCATCAAGACCGCTCCCCGCCGGAGCGCCGGAGGGCAGCGATGAGACCGCAGCACCCGGCCCCCGAGCTGGCAGAGACCTGGTCGCCCCTGGTGTTTTCCCCCCGAGAGCCCTCGGACCTGGCCTCGCTCCTGCGCAGGGCCCACCGGGAGGGCTGGCGGGTATACGACACCCTGGAGAGTCAGCTCCAGGAGCTGCTGCGGGTCCGCGATCCGGGCCGAGCCTGGGACGACTCCACCCGGTCGGCGGCGGTGGCCGAGCACCTCGGGGGGCGGGATCCGGGCACCACGGGCACCTGGGTCTACTACCCTTGGAGCAACTGCCTGGTACATATACTGGAGCGAAAGCAGTACCGAGAGCTGCGCCTCTCGCGCAACCGCAACAAGATAGACGTCCAGAGCCAGGAGCGCCTGCTGGCTGCTCGGGTGGGGGTGGTCGGGCTCTCGGTGGGGTTCTCCATCGCCCAGACCCTGGTCCTCGAGGGGGTGGGAGGGGAGCTCCGCCTGGCGGATCACGACAGCCTCTGCCTGTCGAACCTGAACCGCGTACCGTGCGGGAACGCTCAGATCGGCCTGAACAAGGCCGTGGCCGCTGCACGGCGCATCCTGGAGATAGACCCCTACCTCTCCGTGGCTGTCTACACCGATGGGCTCACCGAGGAGAACACCGTCCATTTTCTGAAAGATGGTGGTACCCTGGACCTCGTGATGGAGGAGTGCGACGACCTGGCCACCAAGGTGCGCGTGCGACGGGAGGCCCGCTCATGCGGAGCTCCGGTCATCATGGACACCAATGACCGGGGGATGCTCGACGTGGAGCGTTTCGACCTGGAGCCGGGGCGCCCTCTGCTCCACGGCCTGCTGGAGGGGCTGGGGGACCCTGGGGCCCTCTCGCCCCCCGAGCGCATCGAGCTGGTGCGGGAGCTGCTGGGGCGGGACGCCATGTCTCGCCCCCTGGCCGACTCCCTGGAGCAGATCGGCGTGACCCTGGCGAGCTGGCCCCAACTCGGCTCCGGCACCACCTCGGGGGCCGGCATGGTCGTGGATGTGGCCAGGCGCATTCTGCTGGGCCAGCTCCACGCGTCGGGGCGCTTCTACGCCGATCCAGAGCAGCTCGTCCACGACTGATGGGCGGCCCGGAGGGGGGCTGCCTGGCTCAACTTGTCGAGGTCAAGCCCATGGGCGCAATGCAGAACCTGATAGTCCTGTTCGTGGGCATCCTCGCCATGAACGCCGCCCTTGCTGCTCTCCAGTGGCGAAGGGAGCGCACCCGGCTGAGCAGAAACCTCTTCTTCGTGTGGACCTCGGGGCTGCTGTGCACCTTCACCCAGGGGCTGGCAGTGGGTGAGGCGTTTGTCACGACGCTGGGCTTTGCCTTCAGCATTGCGCTGACCCTCGCCCTGGCGTATCTGCTCACCGGCCTGAGGGGAGGCAGGGTGCCGTGGAAGACGTCTCTCGTGCTGCTTGCCGTCGGGCTGGGGTCGAGCCTGGCCCTCGCGACCTGGGACGCCCCCTTCTGGGCCGTGGCCCTGCCCACCGCGCTGGCGGTGGCGTTTCCCGTGGTGCTCGTGGGGGGACGGCTGCTGCTCACCCGTTGGGGCTCGCTCTCGGCCACGGGGAAGGTGCTCGCTGCTGCCTGCGTCGCCTACGGCCTCCACTCCATAGACTTCGCGTTCCTGCGCTCCTCGCCGGAGCTGGTGCCCACCGCCTTTGTGGTGGGGCTGTTTATTGTCATCGCCCTCTCGGTCACTGCTCCCGTGGTCGTGCTCGAGCGCGTTGCCGAGGCGAGATCGAAGGCGGAGCAGAGCCGAGCCCGGGCCGAGGAGACAAAGCGCATACAGAGCGACTTCTTCGCAAACGTGAGCCATGAGCTGCGCACGCCGCTGACCCTCATACTGTCGCCCGTGGAGGTCATTCTGCACGAGCATTCGGACGACCTGTCTCCCACCGTGACCCGCTACCTGGCGTCCATCAAGCGCAACGCAGCCCGGCTGTTGAAGCTCATCAACAACCTCCTGGAGCTGGCCAAGCTCGGGGCAGGGAAGGTGTTTCTGCGGTACGAGGCGCTGGAGCTTTACGGGTTCCTGTCGGACCTGCTCCCGCCTTTCGCGGCCCTGGGCAAGCGCAAGGGAGTGGCCGTGAAGCTGGAAGGGAAGGGAGTGGAGCCCGTGCACCTGGACGTCGAGCGCACCGAGATCATCTTCCTGAACCTGCTTTCGAACGCCCTCAAGTTCACCGAGCAGGGGGAGGTGACCGTGCGTGTCAGCCAGGAGGCGAGCCGCGTTCTGGTTGAGATTCGGGACACAGGGGTTGGGATTCCGGCCAGGGACCTGAGGCGTGTCTTCGAGCGCTTCGCCCAGTCGGACAGCTCGGCCACCCGCCTCTTCGGAGGCACCGGCATCGGCCTGGCGCTCGTGGACGAGCTGGTGCGTCTCCAGGGTGGGGCCATCTCCGTGGAGAGCCACCCGGGCCAGGGGAGTGTTTTCTCGGTCTGGTTTCCAAAGGGGACAGCCCACATCAGGGAGGACCTGCGGGATCGGCGCCGGGTGGACCTTCCAGTGGTCTACGAGCGCAGGAGCGAAGGAATGGACCCGGCCGCGGCGATCTCGGGCGAGCACCCGGTGGCCCGGGTGGGGCAGGATCCCACGCCAGAGGTCGCCCAGGACACAGAGGAGATCCTGGCCCCGAGGCAGGCGCCCCCCGGCTCCCCGCTATTGCTGGTGGTGGAGGACAACAGCGACCTCCGCCGCTTCCTGGGAAGCCTCCTGGCCCCGCATTTCCGGGTGACCTTTGCGAGAGACGGGCAGGAGGGGGTCGCCGTGGCCAGGGAGAGGCGCCCCGACCTGATCCTCTCCGATGTCATGATGCCCAGGCTCTCAGGGTATGGCCTGGTGCGGCGCATCAAGGGCGACCCCTCGACCCGGGAGATCCCCGTGGTGCTCCTCACCGCAAAGCGCGGCCTGGAGCCCAGGCTCGAGGGGTTCGAGCACGGCGCCGACGACTACCTGGGCAAGCCCTTCAGCGCCCGCGAGCTGCTGGCCCGCATCCGGGTGCAGCTCAGGCTGCGGGACCTGGGGCGCCGTCTCTCCGAGGTGAAGAAGACCCGGATGCTCGCCACCCTGGCCGCTGGCCTGGCCCACGAGGTCCGCAACCCGGTCAACGCCATCGTGAACGCGGTGCCGCCCCTGCGCAGGCTGGGCGCAGCTCCTGCGGGGAAGGCGGAGGAGGAGGCCGTGCTGGAGCTGCTGGACGTCATCGAGCAGGCGGGGATTCGAATCAACGACATGGTGGAAGATCTCCTCTCGTTTACCAACCTGGACCGCGCCGAGGTGCGCACATGGGATCCCCACGCCTCCATGGAGTCGACCCTGAGGCTCCTGGGGGCGGCGCGAAAGATCGGCTCCGTGGAGCGAGATTTCCAGTTCGAGGGGGTCATCGAGGGCCGATCGGGCGCGCTCAACACCGTGGTGATGAACCTGCTGGACAACGCCATGAGGGCCGCGGGCGAGCGCGGAGTGGTGACCCTTGCCACCCGCTCCGCGGGGCAGGGGCTCTGCATGGAGATCTCGGACGATGGCCCGGGCATCCCCCCGGAGACCCTGCCCAGGATCTTTGATCCCTACTTTACCACTCGAGACGTGGGGGACGGGCTCGGGCTGGGCCTCCACCTCTGTCGCACCATTGTCGAGGGGCACGGTGGGAGGCTCTCGGCGCGGTCCGAGCCCGGCCAGGGCGCCACCTTCACAGTGGAGCTCCCCCGGGAGCCGCACCTCTCCCAGGAGGTGGCAGAGGATGGCACCAGCTATCTGCGCCAGAGTGAGAAGCGGTAGCCCGCGAAGATGAGCAGGTCGCGCTTTTTGTAAGTGTTCTGCGGGCCGAGGATCTGCCGAAGGGAGATCTGCGCGCCGATGCAGAGGCGTGGTACGGGGTAGACGAGCAGGCCCAGGCCCAGCGGTATGGCGTACTGGTCCGCGAAGCCCAGCAGCAACCCCCGCACGCCCGTGCGCAGGTACAGCGCCACGTGCGTACCCAGGGCCACGAGCATGTGGATGGGCACGTTCAGGGCGTGGGCGTTGCCTTCGCGCCGGTTGGAGAGCCCGAGGCTCACGTGCGGATCTGTGCGCAGGACAAAGGCCCCCAGCCGAAAGACCGCGGCCAATCCAACGGTGACCCGCAGCTTCAGGGGCGGCTCGTACTGGGCCACGTAGAGGCGTGCCCGGAGGGCCAGGTCCAGCCAGCCCCTCCTCAAGACAGTGTACACTGAGTCCAGCGCGGTGCCCGAGACCGGGTGCTCGCACGCCTGCTTCGGGCCCCCGGGGCACAGCCCCCAGCCGCTGCTGAGGCGGTCCAGGGCTGCGCCGCTGTGGGTGAGGCCCAGGGTGAGCCGGTCGGTGACGCCGAGGTGCAGGTCGAGGGCCAGGCCCACCGGCGCCCCGAGGGAGCGGATGTCCAGACCCACGGAGACAAGGGTGGAGGCGTGCAGGTCCCCCTCCGGCAGGGAGGGGCCCTCGTGACCGGGGCGGGTCCCCGCGTGGACCAGGCTCGGGCCAGGTCCCGCGAGGAGCAGGCCGAAGGCCGACGCCAGGAGCGTCCGCCAGCGCCGGTCATGGGGGGCTGTGCGCGGGCTCACCGGGTCACTCAGGGCAGGGGTCGGCCACCAGGGGCGTCCGGATGGTCCAGGAGATGGAGCGCACCAGGGCCACGTGGTTTAGCACGGCGCGGTCGATCTCTGCCGTGCGGGCGCCGAAGGGGTAGGCGAAGGCGGTGGGGGAGAAGCCCGCGCGGCGCATGGCCTCCAGGGAGGGGAGGACCTCGTCGTATATGTAGGCCCGCAGGCCGTGCGCCTCGACATAGTCGGGGGCGTTGACGTGGTTATGGCCGTGGCTCTCGATGGCGTGGCCGTCCGCCGCCAGGTCGTGCAGCATCTGCACGCGCCGGTTGGAGAGGCGGTAGAAGCGGGTCACGAAGAACGTTACCCGGGCGCCATACTCTGCCAGCAGGTCGCGCTGGGCGTACCACTGGTCGATGTGGGCGTCGTCGAAGGTGAGGGCCACCCCGGCACCCAGGGGGGGGCCACGCAGATCCTCGAAGGTGAAGAAGGGCAGGCCCAGCTCCGCTGCCAGGCCCAGGACCGACTCCAGCCGCTCCACCGACAGGCCGGCGCCGGGCTCGTGGGCGTAGAGGACCAGCACCTCACCCTTTCCTTGCGCGCGCTCCATTGCCGCGCGGAGATTCCCCAGGTCGGGCACGAAGGCCGGGCGCAGGCCGTCGTCGATGGTCACTCCGCACAGGACCCGGCGTCCGTCCCAGGAG
>JAJRWW010000687.1 GCA_024276595.1 Myxococcota bacterium | reverse complement strand
GCTCAGCCCAGCGGGGCGTTGGCGCCTCCTGGCTGGATCTGGCGCAGTCCTTGCAATAAGCTTGCTTCAAGCAGTCAACAACAACACACCGATGACCTGGCCCCAGGGGTTGGGCCGCAATCTGCGAAGAAGGAGACAGGCAATGAGCATGAAGGAGAACCTCGAGAGGCTGGCAGGTACAATGAAGCGCTGGCAGAAGCTGGAGAATGCGGCCATCGCCCAGACCGCGCGGATCATGGAGGAGACGGAGCACCCGCTCATCCGCGCCGTTATGGAGGTCATCAAGAACGACTCGGAGAACCACTACCGGATCCAGCAGCTCATCATCGACAGCGTGGAGAAGGAGTACATAAACGTGTTCACCGATGACCTCGTGAAGGTGTGGGACTCCATTGAGAAGCACATCGCCCTGGAGAAGAAGACCATCGAGATGGCTGCCGAGAGCCTCGAGGCGCTGGAGGGTTCGAAGAACGTCGTGCAGCTCTATCTGCTGGACTACCTCAGGGCCGACGAGGAGAAGCACGACAGGCTGCTGGCCGACCTGGACCGCATCAAGAGGTCCATGTACCCGTAGGCTCGTCGGTTGCGGCGCCGTGGCCCCATGCGAGGGCCGCGTCCGCCGCGGACCGCCTCGGGTGGAAATGCGGACCCACAGCCCCCTCGATCCATTTGGCCGGACGCGCTATGTTGTGCCTGGTCGCGACGCTGGGTCTGGACAGACCACCACGTGGACAGACCCCCAGGAGAAGAGACTGCCATGAAGCTATTTCACGCCGCTCCGAGGTTCGAGCTGACCGATTCTGACGGGGAGCTGGTCACCCTGGACGACTTCGCGGGTCGATACCTGATCCTGTACTTTTATCCCAAGGCCAACACGTCCGGCTGCACCCGAGAGGCCCAGGAGTTCTCCGCCAGGAGGCGGGATTTCGAAAGGCTGGACGCGCAGGTGGTGGGGGTCTCCCCAGACGGGCAGAGCGCCCTGCAGAGGTTCATCGACTCCAAGGATCTCACCGTGCGCCTCCTGTCGGACCCGAGCAAGGAGGTGGCCGAGAAGCTGGGTGCCCTCAACGACAAGGGCGGCATCCTCCGCTCCACCTTCCTCATTGATCGCTGGGGAGCTCTCAGGTGGCAGTTGAAGAGGGTCAAGGTGGACGGTCACGTGGAGCAGGTGTACGAGGTGCTCTCGCAGCTTCACGCGGCCGACAACGCGGTCTCCCCCATAATGAAAGCTCGGCGGGCCAGGCGCGCGCTGGGAGGGAAGGTCTCCAGGGCAACCATCAAGCGCCTGGTTCAGGCGGCCGCCCTGGCGCCCTCCTGCTTCAACATGCAGCCGTGGCGGTTTGTGGCCGCCACGGGCGACGCTCTGCTGGCAGTGCATGCCGGGCTCAAGGGTGGCAACGCCTGGGCCAAGGCCGCTCCTGTTATCTTCGCCATCGTCTCGCGCCCGGAGCTGGACTGCCAGCTCAGCATGGACCGAGAGTACTGGATGTTCGACTGCGGCATGGCCGCCATGAACCTCCAGCTCCAGGCCACCCAGATGGGGCTCTACGCTCACCCCATGGCCGGCTTCGACCCGGCGGTGGTGAAGAAGGCCCTGGCCATTCCGGCGGATCACGTGCTCATCGCCCTCGTGGCCGTGGGGCGCCCCGCGGACGTCTCGGCCCTGGACGCGGAGCAGCAGAAGATGGAGCGCGCACGCCGGGAGCGGAAGGCCCTGGGGTCTGTCCTCTCCTTCGATCGCTTCGATTTCGAGACCTAGCAGGGGACGCCTTCCCCTCTGGCGGCATGTTTCCAGCTCCCGGGAGTGTTGCGATTAGAGCGCTGGTAATCGATGGAGGATTTGGTACCGAGAACCTGCAGGTGCAGGAGCGCCCCGAGCCCGAGCCTGGCGTGGGCGAGGTGCTGCTGCGCATGAAGGCTGCGTCCCTCAACTTCCGGGACCTGCTCACCGTGCAGGGGATGTACAACCCACGCCAGCCCCTCCCCCTGGTGCCGTGCAGTGACGGCGTCGGAGAGGTGATCGCTCTGGGTGAGGGCGTCGAGCACCTGGCCCTGGGGGACCGGGTCTGTCCCATCTTCGCCCAGCGCTGGCTCTCCGGAGCCCCGGACAGGCGCATGATCCGCTCCACCCTGGGCGGCCCACTCGACGGCACCCTGGCCGAGATGATGGTGGTGAGCGGCGACTCGGTGGTGAAGGCTCCACAGCATCTCACTGACGAGGAGGCGGCGACGCTGCCCTGCGCCGGGGTTACGGCCTGGACCGCCCTGGTGACCGAGGGCGATATCAGCGCTGGCGACGTGGTGCTGGTGCTGGGGACCGGCGGGGTGGCTCTCTTTGCCCTGCAGATCGCCCGCCTCCACGGCGCCAGGGTGATCATCACCTCCAGCAGCGACGAGAAGCTGGCCCGCGCCAGGGAGCTGGGCGCTGCCGAGGGTATCAACTACGTCAAAGATCCCAGGTGGGGGGAGACTGTCGGGGAGCTCACGGCGGGGCGGGGAGTGGACCACGTGGTGGAGCTGGGAGGAGCATCCACCCTGGAGCAGTCCCTTCGCGCGGTGCGCGTGGGGGGCAGGATCTCGCTTATTGGCGTCCTCTCGGGGGTCAAGACATCCCTGCTGCTGACGTCGGTGCTCATGTCCGCGGTTCGCTTGCAGGGGATCCTGGTGGGCCACCGGGAGAGCTTCGAGGCCCTCTGCCGCGCCATCTCCGAGTCCCATCTCCGGCCAGTGATCGACTCGACCTATCCACTGGTGGACGTCCGCGCGGCCTTCGACCGCATGGCAGGGGGCGGCCACTTCGGCAAGATCTGCATCCGCATCTCCGACTGATCCGGAGAAGACACCCTGGGCTGTGGGCACCGCGCGCTGCTCAAGAGCCGCCCGGGGAGGTGGCGTGGGAGCGCAGCTTTGCAGGTGCGCGGTGAGCCCAGCGGGCGCGCCAGGTGAGCACCAGGTAGGGAGGGGCCAGGGCGACGGCGTACGCGACGAGGGGAGGGTTGGAGCGGGCGTCGAGGCCCAGCAGAACGAAGAAGAATGCGGCCGCAGGGACGCGCAGCAGCAGGTCGCGCCTCAGGAGCCGCCCTGCCGCCGGGTGGCGTGCGGCAACGACTGAGAGGCCCAGGTGCAGGCCCCAGGCGAGGACGACCGCGGCCCAGGGGTTGATGGGCTGGCTCACCCAGCGAAGGAGCCCCCACCAGGAGGCCACGAGCGCCAGGTGGGAGAGGAGCATGGGCAAAGGGAGCACCAGGAGCTCCAGCCAGGGAGAGCCCTGGCGGCGGTCCACCCAGTCGAAGATGGCCAGGCAGCCAAAGGCGAAGTACGACCAGCCCAGCACGCCGATTGGCGGCACCGCAAAGAGCCCGGGCTCGTTCCAGGACCAGAGCCCGGACTGCACGGCGATGGGCTCCATGACGTAGGCGTCGATGAAGACCATCGCCGCGGCGGCCAGGGCCACCCGCGTCCCTCCCCTC
>JAJRWW010000072.1 GCA_024276595.1 Myxococcota bacterium | reverse complement strand
GGCTTCTCACCTCCGCTTACCACGCTAGCGAGGCTGCGCCTCAGACCGACTGGGCGGTGTCGACCAGGGGTGGGCGCCGATGTTGGTGTTTCTGCCCGTAGCTGGGGCCTCCCCGTAGCTGGGGCCTCCCCGTAGCTGGGGCCTCGGCAGCCTGACTGTAGAGGGGAGCTCTGCGGTTCCCCTCCCCCGGAAGCAAAGCTTCCGGGGACCCCCTCCCCTCAGCAGGGCGACACTCGTCGCCGCCCGTCGCAAGTGCGCCGGCTGGTTCGTGCCGCCTCGTGCGCCTGATCCAAAACGACACGAGACAAGTCCCACATCGTGTCGATGCGTGCCGCCTCGTGCGCCTGATCCAATACTTGACCCATTTGCGACAGATTCTCGTCCTCAAGGGATCTGGCGGTCTGACCTTGCTGACCGGCGAGCGCTCCGCCCCTCGGATCCCCTCTCTGACCTTTCACGGCAGCTTGGGGCACAGCTTCGGGCAGGTCTGTGGATCCAGCGCAGGTCACCCGGCAGGTGCGAGGGTCACCCGGCAGGTGCGAGCTCGGGGCGCTGGTCCTGGAGCCGAGAGCCTGGCTAGCCGGGCCCCCACACTTGCACCTGTGCGCCCCGATGGGCTACCATGGGGCACTTTTTCGAGCTTTCGCGGCCCCTTTGCTTTTTGGGCGGAGGAGCCGCTGTAGCGTCTCGCGCGGAGCTGCCATGTCGTCCGCGCCCGGGAGGTTTTGTGCGCAGTCGCAGCTTGCAGATAAAGGTCGGCGCCCTGGTGCTCGTGGCCCTGTCGGTGCTGGCCGGGTTCATTTTCGCGCTCGGCCAGTTCTCCACCTCTGATGGGCGAACCATCTACGTGGACTTCAACTTCGTGGGCAACCTGGCGGAGGGAGCCCCGGTAAAGGTCAGCGGCATCAAGGTCGGCAAGGTCAAGGAGATCCAGTTTCGTGGGGGCGACTACGACCCCAAGGTCAAGCGCCGCGTGTTCGTGCGGCTCGAGGTCTGGGTCGAAAACCGCGCGCTCAAGGCGATCCGCACCGACTCACATTTCTACATCAACACCCAGGGAGTCCTGGGGGAGCAGTACCTGGAGATCACCCCGGGGAACCTGGATGACAACAAGCACCGCCAGGTGGCCGCGGGGGAGATCCTCCGGGGTGAGGACCCGCCTCGGGCCGACCTCATCGTGGCACGCCTCTACACCTTCTTGGAGACGGTCACGGACCTCCTCAAGACCGAGAAGAAGACCATCGTGGAGATGGTCCGAAACGCTGGCAAGTCCCTGGAGACCCTCAACAGGATCTTGCTGGAGAACCGCACAAAGGTCTCCACGCTTCTCACCGACGCCGACAAGCTCGTGACCGAGGCCACCGGGGTGGCCAAGGACGTCCGTCACGGCCTCGCGGGCGGACGCACCATCAGGGCCACCCTGGGCAACCTGAGCCGGGTCTCATTCACCCTCGCCCGGGAGCTGGACCCCCTGCTGGCAAAGGCCAAGAAGGCCCTGGACGCCGCGGCTCAGCTCGGCAAGGTCATCGGCCCCGAGCAGCGCAAGAAGCTACTCGAGATCCTGGACCGCGTGCTCGCAATCACCGGCAAGGTGGACACCATGGCCGGGGACGCGGCAGTGATCGTGTCCTCCGTGCGGAGGGGCCAGGGCACCGTCGGGGCCCTCGTGATGGACAGGGAGGTGTTTGAGGACGTGAAGGAGATGGTCCGCGACCTCAAGCGCAACCCCTGGAAGTTCTTCTGGAAGGAGTAGCGTCTCAGCGCTGGTTGGCTGACCCATGAGCGACGATCGGCTGCACATGACCGTGGGCCTGGTCCTCATGCCCATCATAGCGGCAGGGGTCGTGGCCGTGCTGATCATCGGCGACCGCCCCCTGCGGCCCACAGTGGACTTCGTGGTAGAGTTCGACTACGTGGGCCAGCTCGCCCCGGGCGCCAAGGTGAAGATGGCCAACATGGAGATCGGCCGGGTCAAGCACATCGGCTTTTACGAGAGGACCGTCAACGGCAAGACGGTGCGGCGGGTGCGGGCATACGTCTGGATCTACAAGCGCCACCAGCGCCAGGTGTACACTAACTCCAAGGCCTTCATCGCCTCGGCCAGCCTCATCGGCACCCGCCACCTGGAGCTGGCGGCCCCGGACGCCGCACCAGGACCACCCATCCAGGCAGGAGATGTGCTCCAGGGCAAGTCGGCCTCCTACCTCGACAGGTTTCTGTGGATGAGCTACGAGAACCTGGTGGTCGCCCAGGACCTCGCCGACGCGGTCGCGCCACACTGGAGACGCCTGACCACCCAGCTAGATCTGGCAGAGCGAAACCTCAGAGAGCTAAGGCGGCACCAAGGGCGCCTGCGCGAGACGGTTCGGCGGGTGGACCAGGTGGCCAGGAGCGCCAGAGCCAGCTACCACACCCTGAGGACCTCCACGGACGGTTTTCAGAGCCCCGAGCGCCTGGGCGCCAGCTACTCCCACCTCGCCCGACGCACCCGGGCGGCGGTTGCGCCCCTGGCCAGCGACGTGGCGCGGCTGGCGAGCCTCCTGGATGCCATGGCGCTCCAATACAGGCAGCGGCTGACCCCGGCCATGGCCTCCCTGCGCAAGCGCGCCAGGAGAGTTAGCCAGCGCTTCGCGCAGATCGAAAGATGGCTCCGAGTGGTGGGCCAGTACCTGGAGAGGGGCCGTGGCACCGTGGGTGCCTTCATGAAGGACCGCGAGCTGTGGGATGACTTCAAGGCGTCCGGCAAGATCATCCGCCAGAAGGTCTGGCTCAACATCGCCCGCCCGAGGAAGACCTCCGTCAAGGGCAACCCTGCCCTGCCGTGACGCCGGCTGCCGAGCCTCGCGCCGGTCCCGGGTCACCGGTCCCGGCTCGCCGGCCTACGCCCCCAGCGCCTCCCGCTCCCTCCTGGCGTCCATGCGGTTCACCACCAGGCGGAAGATGAACAGGGCCACGCCAGCGGTGAAGCCTATGGCCACGAAGTAGTACCAGATGTGATGCGCCCCGGAGTAGAAGAGCTCCCGCTGGGCCACGGTCAGCTCGGAGATCTCAGTGATGTCCGCAAAGCGTGGGATCTGTAGGAAGACGTGCTGGCCCGAGCCCTCCAGGTGAACCAGGTTCTTCAAACCCTCGATGAGCGGTAGCCTGGTGGGGTCCGGGCAGTAGGCCTCCAGCAGGAAGCCGGACATGAAGAAGGCCGCAATGGCTGAGATGAAGCTGTGCAGGTGGGAGAAGCCCAGGTAGGTGCCCTCCTCCCCCTTGGGCGCCTGCAGGGAGAAGTACTCCAGGAAGCGCGGGGAGATGAAGCACTCGGCCAGCCCCTGGAGGGAGATGCCCACGATCATCATCACGGTGATGGGGTGAAGCACGGTCACCAGCACGTTCACCTCCGAGCCAGTGTACCTCACCAGGGTGGTGGAGAAGGCCATGGCCGCCGCCGATAAGGGCATTATGAGCATCCCCACCAGCATGGAGGTGACCGCACGGCGTCTCTTCATTAGCTGAGTGATGAGGACCACGGACAGGACCACCACGAGGGGGTTCACATTGGCCAGCCACTCGGGCTTGGCGGACTCGCCCAGGAGCCGGATCACGTACTTGGGCATTGTGGAGTACATCTGCGCCTGGATCACCCAAAAGCCCGACACGATCAGCGTCAAGATCATCAGTCGGGCGTTGGTGATCACCCCCCAGGCCGAGGCGAACACGTCCCGCAGGGACTTGCGCTCCTCGGCGCTCTCCAGGGGGCGAAAGAGCACCAGGGCCACCGCCAGGGCCACCAGGGACATGGCGGCGGAGAAGAAGTTCACGTACTCAAGGCCTATGCCCTGGCGGATCCAGGGCACAACCGTCTTGCCCGAGAAGGAGCCGATGTTCACCACCCAGTAAAACAGCGAGTAGGCCCTGGCGCGGTTTGCCTCACCCGTGGTCTTGGCCACGGTGCCAGTTATCAGGGGCTTGATGAAGGAGCCCCCCACCATGGCCAGGGCCAAAAAGAGAATCACCATGGGCTTGGAGGAGACTATCCCCAGGAAAAAGTAGCCCACCGCCAGGAGCCCGAAGGCCAGGATGAGCCCAGCCTTGAAGCCGATTCGGTCGCTGACCGCGCCCACGAAGGGGGGCAGCAGGTAGATGCCCCCGTAGAAGACGCCGGCCACAAAGCCCGTCTCCTTGTCGGTGAACCCCGCCACCCGCGTGAGGTACAGGGTCAGGACGATG
>JAJRWW010000686.1 GCA_024276595.1 Myxococcota bacterium | reverse complement strand
GCGGAAGGTGCTCCAAGGCCAGGGCCAGGTCCCCACCAATGAGCAGGGCCAGGCGGTCAGCGCTCCCTGCCATGCCCTTCATCCAGCGAGAGATGTTCAGCGAGGAGCGCTCCCGGGTGAGGGCCCCAATGACCTCCTTGAGCCTGCCGAGAATCTCCGGGTCCACCTGGGCCAGTCGGGAGGCCACCCGGCCGATGGCGCCAGTGGGATCTTCCACCTTCAGCTTCGGGGCCACGGCCTTCATGGCGCCCATGAGCACCGTGCGGAGCTGTCTCGTGGTCAAGGCGATCCCAAAGGCGCGTCCCGCCCAGAGGTACGGAGCCAGGCGCCCCAGAGACACCCCCAGCCGCACCGTGTCCTCCGACCCGAGCAGCTCCTCGGCCACCACCAGCTCCGGAGCGATGGGGTTGATCATCGTGGGCGTCTGCGCCTCTCCGGGCACGGAACGTACGGGCGGCTCCGGCAGCGCCAGCAGCCCGCACACATACCGGAGGACCCGAGCAAAGGGCTCCGGGAGCTGCTCGGGAGGGACCGGAGTGCCCGCAGTCGCCGAGCCCTGCAGCTCGAAGTCGAAGCTGGGATCCAGCAGCGCCAAGGCCTCGAACAGCAGCCCGGTCTGAGGGTCGTCATCCGGGTGCCTGAGGCTGGTCCACACCTGGGCATCCACCTCCCCCCTGATGCGAATGAGGAACCTGGGCCGAAATCGTGCGTGGAGGGCGGCGGCGTCCTCGTGGGCCTGGCCCCTGTGGACCAGCAGCGAGGCGGTTATGTAGGCGCCGTCGTGCTGCTTGGCAGTCTGAAACACCTGGAACAGGTCTCGGAGAAGCTTGGGATCCCCTGGGGAGGCCTCTATCCTGGCCCTGAGGTTCTCGGCAGACTCTCGCCAGACCCTGGGATCTGGCCGCTCCAGCTCGGCGAGGGCCAGGCGTACATCCTCGTCCTCAGGGGCGAGACCCTTGGCAACCTCCAGGGCTGTGCGTGCGGACTCCATGTCCTGGAGCTTCTCCGAGTAGACGCGAGCCAGCCCCTTCCAGAGAAAGAGCACTCGCGCCGGGTGACGGTTGCCCAGGCGCTGGAGCACCTTTCGGTGCTGGCGCTCCAGGAGCTTCCAGTCTCCATTGCTTGTGTGCAGCTTGGCCAGGGTTTCGAAGGCCACCTCGTTGGCCGGATCCAGGTCCAGGGCCCTCTCCAGATGCTCCCGCGCCTCGGCGAAGCGCTCCTCCTCGGCGCAGATGCGGCCGTAGAAGATGTGTGCCTCCAGCTCGTCGGGGTTTATCTGGAGGGCCTGGTCGAGCTGGGAGATGGCGAGCTGAAGCGCCTGCGGGTTTCCAGGCGCCGAGCGATAGGTCGCCCAGGCCATGTGAGCATAGTAGTCCGGGCTGTCGGGGTCCACCGTCAACGCCTCCTCGAAGGCGCGCCTGGCCTCGGAGTGACGGCCCTCGCCCAGAAGCTCCAGCCCGCGCTGAAAATGGCGCTCCGCCTCCATGGGGTCCACCTGGGGCATTGAAGCACGCTGGCGGAGCTGCTCGTCGTAGGCCGCCCGCCTGGACGGGTCGCTCAGGGTTTCGAAGGCAGCACGGATCAGGTGGTTGATCTCCTCCAGCTTGGGGTGATCCAGCCCCAGATCACAGTCGATGAAGTTGGCCACCTTGAACCGCTCCACGAGCCTCTCATAGGCGTCTCGTATCTGCGGCAGCGGCGCCGACGGAGGTACATCGAGCAGCTCGTAGTGGGTCTTCTCGTGGATGCCCAGGTAGGTGGACACCACCAGCTTGCGCGCCTCGGGCGTGGACAGCTCCCCCGAGGCGGCGATGTCCCCATCTAGCTGGATGTCGATGGCCAGCTCGTCCTCGGATGGCGCGACCTTGCGGGAGGAAGATGGCACGGGAATGCTGGTCACCACGGAGATCTCGTCCACGCCGAAGATCTCCTCGTACAGCAGCCCCTCCTCTGCGCTCTCGGGCTGGCTATCCCCCACCCTGGTGGCCTGCTTCTTGAGCTGGCGCAGCCCGATGGGATCCTCGGCGCGCACCGCCGGGCTGCTCCCCACCACCGACTTCTCTCCGCCCAGGGTGACCATCCCGCTCTCCAGCAGGGCGTGGGTCTGCAGGTACACGCGCAAGGGCTCTATGCCCTTGCCCAGCAGCTCGTCGATGCTGGGCTGGGTGGGCAGAAGGTGCAGCACGTCGCCACCAAAAACCTTGATGAACAGGTCCTGGTAGCGCTCGGCGCGCTCGGTCTTGACAATGGCGCGGTGAGCCTGGGCGTCCAGCTTCTTGGACGCCTCATCGAGGCTAGTTACCCGCTGGAGGCCCAGAAACACGATGTTGGCGATGTCGATGGTGGCCTTGGGGATTCGCCCGGAGAAGGTGTCCCCCGGGGCAAAGTTGTAGCTGCCCTCGTCCCAGCGGAGGCTGTTGATTATCTTCAGCTTCACGAGGGCCGTGTGGTGGCGGAGGATGTCGGTCTCGTTCAGCCAGCCGAGCCCAACCACCGCCTCCATGAAGCTCACGCCCTGCTCCTTGGCCTGGGTCAGGACACGCCGGTGCTGAGCCTCGTCCAGAACCCGCTTGGCCACCAGATAATGCCCCAGGGACTCGGCTCGTATATTGGACTCGGCGCCCACCGGGTGGCCCAAGATGACATAGATCTCCTTTTTCACTCGACCCCTGGTGAGATGCAGCACGCCGGTGGCCTGCTCCTCCAGCAGGTCGAAGATGAGCGACGCCAGGGGTCGGTCACCCAGGCTGCCCGAGAGCTTCTTGATCTCCCCTGTGGGTCGATGGACGGGCTCCTGCGCCGTGCGCGATGAGCCCGGCCGCGCGCTCCTGGCGAGCAGCCTCTGCACGCCACGCACCAGCTCACGCACCTGGAAGGGCTTGGCGAAGAACTCCACCCCCAGCTCGTCGCGCATCCGGTTGAGAAGGGCGGTCTCCTTGTAGATTGCCGAGGTGACTATCACCGGCACGTCCTTGCCGTTGGGCAGCCGGCGAATGGCGCGGCAGAGGGCAAAGCCATCCAGCCTGGGCATGAGCAGATCCGAGATGACCAGGTCAGGGCTCTCCTTTTCGAAGAGCTTCAGCGCCTCCTCCCCGTCAGGAGCCAGGAAGAGCTCCACATCCTGGTCCCGAAAGGCGGGATCTTTGGTGAAGATGTGATCCAGAATGCGGCGGGTGTGGCGATCATCTTCCGCCACGAGGATCTTGAGTGCCATGAGTTGATTCGGCTTCCGGCCTTTGACGCCTGGTTTCTTTCCGGAGACAGTGTAACCCAATGCACGAAAAAAACCAGCGCATCACTCCTCGGTTTTTTCGCGCATGTGGCAGGCCACCAGGTGGCCTCCGCCACAGTCCTCCAGCCCCGGGAGGCTCTCCATGCACGCCTCGGGGCGATCAGCCACTGAGCAGCGGGGATGAAAGGCGCACCCCGACGGAGGGTCCAGGGGGCTGGGCACCTCCCCCGGGAGCCGCTGGGCGGGCGCCTCCCCGGGCCGCATGGACGGAAGGGCCGCCAGCAGGGCGCGGGTATACGGGTGCCTGGGCCTGGAAAAGATCTCGTCCGTGGGAGCCCTCTCCACCACGCGACCGAGGTACATGACCGACACCTGATCGCACAGGTGACGAACCACCCGCAGGTCGTGAGAGATAAACAGAAATGCCAGCCCTCGCGCGGCTCGCAGATCCTCTAGCAGGTTCAGGAGCTGCGCCTGCACCGACACGTCCAGGGCAGAGACCGGCTCGTCTGCCACGATGAATGTCGGGTCCACGGCGAGGGCGCGAGCCACCCCCACCCGCTGACGCTGCCCGCCAGAGAGCTCGTGGGGGTAGCGGCCAGCCACCGACCCATCCAGGCCCACGTCCCACAGGAGCTCCAGGACTCGTTCCCGGCGGGCGGCCCGACCGGACTCCAGGCGATGAATGATCAGCGGCTCTGCCACCGCCTGGGCAACGGTGAAGCGCGGGTTCAAGGAGGCGTAGGGGTCCTGGAAGATCATCTGCATCCGCCGCCTGATGGGCCGCATGGACCGGGGAGAGAGGTGCGTGATGTCTCGCCCCTCGAACTGGATCCGCCCTCCTGCGATATCTGTGAGCCGAAGCAGGGCTCGGCCCAGGGAGGACTTGCCGCAGCCAGACTCCCCCACCAACCCGTGGCATTCCCCGGGCCCAACAGCGAGGTCCACCTCCACGACCGCCCGGAGCCGCTCCTTGCGACCAAAAAGACCCGCGCCCGCAGGGTACTCCACTGTCACAGCCTCTGCACGAAGCAGCGTTCCGGGAGACGCAGTCATGGGCTCCCCTCCCCCGACCCCGCGGGGAGCGGGAAGTGGCAGCGAGCGAGCCGCCCCGCCGACAGCTCCCGGAGCCTGGGAGGCTCCTGCCTGCAGCGGTCCCGGGCCAGGTGGCACCGCGGCCCGAAGGTGCAGCCAGGGGGTCGGTGGGAAATGGGAGGCACCGAGCCAGGAATCTCCTGAAGACGTCTCCTCCCTGGGCCGGGCTCAACCTCTCCCTCGTGGCCGGGAGGGCTGCCCTCATGGGAGCCCGGAACCGAGCGCAGCAGCCCCTCTGTGTACGGGTGGAGTGGAGAGTCGAAGACCTCCGCCACTGGACCGGCCTCGACTATCTGCCCCGCGTACATCACGAGCACCCGGTGGCACACCTGCGCCACCACACCCAGGTCGTGGGTGATGAGCAGGACGGCCATGCCCGTGCGTCGCTGCAGGGACCTGAGCAGATCCAGGATCTGTGCCTGAATGGTCACGTCCAGGGCGGTGGTCGGCTCGTCCGCGATGAGCAGCGCCGGCTCGCAGGCGATGGCCATGGCGATGACCACCCGCTGGCGCATTCCCCCGGAGAGCTGGTGGGGATAGTCTCGAGCGCGCTCCACAGCAGCGGGGATGCCAACCTCTTCGAGCAGAGCCACTGCCCGGTCTCGAGCCTGCCTGCGTCCGATCCCCCTGTGGCGCCTGAGCACCTCCGCCACCTGCTCTCCCACCACCATGACCGGGTTCAAGGCCGTCATCGGCTCCTGGAACACCATGGCGATCCGGTCCCCACGCAGGTCCCGCATCTGTCGCTCCCGCAGCTTTAGGAGAGCCTCTCCCTCCAGCACTATCCTCCCGGAGGCGACCCGACCCGCGGGCAGGGGCAAGAGCCCCATGAGGGCCAGACCCGTGGCGCTCTTTCCGCAGCCCGACTCCCCGACCAGGCCCAGCGTCTCTCCCCGGGCCACATGAAAATCGACCCCCCGCACGGCCTGGGCAGGACCCTCCTCCGTGAGGAACTCGCAGGTCAGACCCTCGACCTCGAGCACCGCATCGCCGCTGGCTGTGTCTCCCATCACCATGCTTGATAGCAACCAGCCCTGGTCGCACGCAAGGGGCCGAGCAGCTCTGCCGGGAAAAGCTCCTGGGGCGGGCTCACGACAAGGATCCGGGCTGGATGGCTGGCGCCAGGGGAGCTCACTCGGATGACTTGCGGTCGGCTGTGTCCGTGGGGGCTGTCTCGCTGGTGTCGATGGGCCTGGCAGGGGCCTTGGTGCCGCCGATGGCCTTGCTCTCCTCGCCATCCTCTCCGAGCTGAGCGTTCTTCTTGAATGCGTTAATGGACTTGCCCAGCGCGGCGCCCACACCGGGCAGCTTGCCGGCACCAAAAATGAGCAACACTATGAGCAGCACAATGGCCAGCTCCCAGATTCCGATGCCAAAAGCTAAGGTGTGGGTCGGCATTTCAGCGCCTCCTGTCTGCCACCGAATACCATAGCAGCATCTGGCGCGAAAGGGTGTTCTCCTTCATCCTGGCCTCTGGCATCGGCCAGGCGCCTTGGCTCAGCTCTCCTCGGCTCCCTCCCCACGAGGGCGGCCGCCAAGGCGACCCCCATGGCCGAAGGGCCCCTGCCCGCAGCGGTGTCCGAGCCCAGGACCGGCGTCGCGCCGCCCGCTCCGGCGGCGGCCATGGCCATGGCCGTGCTGGTGACCGTGACCCCGGCCACCTCCGCAACCGTCTCTGGCCCTGCGGCCATGGCCGCCACCGCGGCCCGCCGCTCCACCAAGGTCACCCGAGACGCCCCTGTCAGCGCCTGCCTCATCAGCCCCCTTGCCGGCACAGAGCCCCTGGCAACGGCCGGTTCTGGGTCCCAAGCCTTCGGGTCCAGTTCTGTCTCTTCCAGGCATGATCAGCCTCCCTTCTCGTACTCCGACAACAGCTTCATTATGCGTGCTCGAGACGCCTCCAGCTCCTCCATCCACCTGCCCAGCGCATCCTCGCCCGAGTCCGTGAGAGCGTACACGCGCCGCGGCGGCCCCTGGGTGTCCTGCTCGTCCCAGGTGGACCACACCCACCCCTCCTCCTCCAGGTCCCTCAACAGGCGGTAGACCACGCTGGGGTCGAAACCACCCAGGTCTAGCTCCTCCAGGCTCGCGACCAGGCTGTAGCCATGGGATGGGCCGCCTCGCAGTCGCAATAGAAGCGCTGGCTCCACCAGCCTGCGGCGTCCCCTCCCCATGGAGCGCGTCCTCCCAGCGCCGGCGCCAGCGCCACCGGGGCCACCTCGCCCGCCTCGCCCACCTCGCCCACCTCGCCCACCGGGCCCGCCTCGCCCGCCTCGCCCACCGGGCCCACCGGGCCCGCCTCGCCCACCTCGCCCACCTCGCCCACCTCGTGAACCTCCTTCGACTCCTGCTGGCATCTGTCGCTCCTTCTCACCGCAGACGATACAGCTACATGATGACCATCTAGTGACGTTCTGTCAATAGGTGTTTTGCCAATATTCTCTGGAGCGCCCTTGTCCTCCCAGCCCCCTGGGCGATACTATCTCTGCCACGAAAGCGGATGAGCCCCAGGTCGCGGCCTCCCCGGACCTACAGGCACAGGGTATGCGCGCCTATGTGGACGCCTTCGAGATCACCATCAACAACCCTGCCAACGTCACCTTCCTGGACACTCTACTGCCCGAGAGCAACCGCGTGGT
>JAJRWW010000685.1 GCA_024276595.1 Myxococcota bacterium | reverse complement strand
CCGGGGCGAGGGGCGCTGGGGCGAGGGGCGCCGGGGCGAGGGGCGCCGGGGCGAGGGGCGCTGGGGCGAGGAGGAACGCCTGGAGAGCGGGAGCGGCTCATGTCCGGTTTTTTAGCACTGTCCTTGGCCCCAGACAATCGTCTGGGATTCTGGTATGAAATGGACCATGAGCGGTGGCGAAAGGACTCGCGTCGCCGAAGAGGTGGCCCGGTACCTCCTCAGGGCGATCTTCGACCGGACCTTCCGGCCCGGGGACAGGCTCCCCTCCGAGCGGTCCCTGGCGGAGCGGCTCGGGGTCAACAGGGCGTCCCTGCGGGAGGCCATCAAGCGCCTGGAGCTCATGGGGCTGGTGAAGACGCGCCAGGGGGATGGCACCAGGGTGCTGGACTTCATGAGCAGCGCCGGGTTGGAGCTGCTGCAGCTCCTGATCCCCCACGCCGCGCGGGAGAGCTCCAGGCTGCTGCGAGATCTCTTCGAGGTGCGGATGGTGCTTGGGCGCGAGATGGCCCGGCTGGCCGCCGCCCGGCGCGTCCCAGAGGACATGGCCGAGCTGCGCCGGGTCCAGGGTGCTGCTGTCGCGTGCCGCGGTGAGCCCCTGGAGCTGCTGGTGGTAGACACGGAGCTGTTTGCGGTCCTGGGCAGGGCCACCAGAAACCGCGTGGCGCAGCTCTTGGCCAACTCCATTCACACATCTGTCAAACGTCACCCAGAGCTCTTCGTGCGCGCCATGCCCGAGCCCGAGGAGACGCTGGCATATCACAGCGAGCTCATCGACGCCATCCAGGCGGGTGACGCCCAGGTGGCGGCGGAGAGCACCGAGCGCTACCTGGCGGCGATGATGGCTCGCCTGGAGTCACAGAAGACATGAGCACCATTCCCTACGACAACATCAGACCAGTCCAGTGGGAGGACGGCAAGCTCAAGCTCCTGGACCAGCGGCTGCTTCCAGCACAGACCCGGTGGCTGCTCCTCCACGAGGTGGAGCAGGTGCGAGAGGCGATCTACACCATGGTGGTCCGAGGGGCTCCGGCCATTGGATGCAGTGCCGCTTACGGGATGGCCCTGGCTGCCAAGAACGCGCCAGAGGACCCCGATGGCTTCATGGCCGCGGTGGCCGCGGCCGCCGAGACGCTCAAGTCGGCTCGACCCACAGCCGTAAACCTGGCTTGGGCGGTGGACCGCCTCGTCCGGGTCATCGCCGCCAGGGCGGCAGGGTCTGTGGCCGCCGCGCGAGAGGCGGCGCTCGAGGAGGCCCATGCCCTCACCGACGAGGACGTCCGATACTGCATCCAGATAGGAGAGGCGAGCCTGCCCTACATCCCCGAGTCCGCGCGGATCCTCACCCACTGCAACGCGGGCGCCCTGGCCACGGGGGGCTACGGCACAGCCCTGGGAGTGGTCCGAGCGGCGGCCGGAGCCGGGCGCCTGTCAATGGTGTACGCCGACGAGACTCGCCCCCGGCAGCAAGGGGCCCGGCTCACCGCCTGGGAGCTGCAGCAAGACGGGCTGCCTGTGACGCTCATTGCCGACACGGTGGCCGGATCTCTCATGGCCAGCGGGGAGATCGATCTGGTGGTGGTGGGCTCGGATCGCATCGCCGCCAACGGGGACGTGGCCAACAAGATCGGCACGTACCAGGTGGCGATCCTGGCCGCCTACCACCAGATCCCCTTCTACGTGGCGGCGCCCCTCTCCACAGTGGATTTTTCGACCCCAGATGGGTCCCTGATCCCCATCGAGGAGAGGGATCCAGAGGAGGTGGCGGTCATCGACGGAACCCGGATCACCCCCGAAGGCGTGGCCTGCCGCAACCCGGCCTTCGATGTGACCCCTCACGACCTGGTGAAGGCCATCTTCACCGACAGGGGCGTGGCCGAGCCTCCCTACGGGGCGAGCCTGGCGAGGCTCTGTGATCCGTGAGCCAGCGCCAGGCCCACTTTGCCCTTGACAACGGACGGAAAACCGATAAGTTAGCCCCCCTGTTGCGCCCCTATGGCGCGATCTAAGCGATGGAGCCCTATCCATGTTTGCGGTCCTGGAAACTGGTGGAAAGCAGTACAAGGTAACAAAAGGCGACACCATTTCGGTCGAGAAGCTGGCCGGCGAGGTGGGCGACCAGGTGGAGATCGGCAAGGTGCTCATGGTTGCCGACGACGGCGACGTCAAGGTGGGCCATCCGCTCTTGGATGGCGCCAGCGTCAAGGCCGAGATCGTCGCCCAGGGGCGAGCCAAGAAGATCGTCGTCTTCAAGATGAAGCGCCGCAAGAACTATCGCCGCAAGGCGGGTCATCGGCAGCCGTTCACGGAGCTGAGGATTCTCGACATCGCCCACGGCGAAGGGTAGCGAGGAGACCCCATGGCACACAAAAAAGGACAGGGAAGCTCCAGAAATGGGAGAGACAGCCAGGGGCAGCGCCGCGGCGTCAAGAGGTTCGGCGGCGAGAAGGTGCGCGCAGGCAATATCCTCGTGCGGCAGCTCGGCACCAAGATCCACCCCGGTCAGAATGTCGGGCTGGGCAAGGACTATACGCTGTTTGCGCTCATCGATGGCACCGTCCGCTTCGAGACCTTCAAGGGTGGTCGCAAGCGCGTGCACATCGACGCCTGATCCCACCGGTCCTCTGCTCCCTTCCCGGCGCCCGTGGCTGGCGTCATCGGCAGCTTCTCGGTAAGCTTCCGGCCATGCGACATTTCGTGGATGAGGTGGAGATCTGCGTCCTGGCCGGGCGAGGTGGTGACGGCTGCGTGGCCTTCCGGCGGGAGAAGTACGTGCCGCGGGGAGGGCCGGCCGGAGGTGACGGGGGCAAGGGAGGCAGCGTCTGGGTGGAGGCCGACGCGCGCCTGCGAACCCTGCTGGATCTGCGCTCCATGGCAGTGGTGAAGGCTCAGCCGGGGCAGCCGGGGCGCTCCAAGCAGCAGTGCGGTCGAAAGGGCGAGGACAGGGTGATCCGCCTGCCGGTGGGGACGCTGGTCCTGGACGCTGGCTCGGGCAAGGTGCTGGTGGACCTGGTGAGACCGGGGCAGCGCGCGGTGGTGGCCCAGGGCGGGGATGGTGGCCGCGGAAACATGCACTTTGCCACATCCACCAACCGTGCACCCCGGAGGGCCGAGGAGGGCAGGCCGGGTCAGGAGATGTCTCTGCGGCTGGAGCTGAAGCTCATGGCGGACGTGGGGCTGTGTGGGTTCCCAAATGTAGGCAAGTCAACATTCATTCGCCGCGCCTCGGCGGCGAGGCCCAAGGTGGCCTCCTATCCGTTCACCACCCTGGTGCCGCACCTCGGCGTGTGTGAGCTGTCGGATCTGCGCTCCTTCGTGATCGCCGACATCCCGGGCCTGGTGGAGGGCGCCTCGGAGGGAGTGGGCCTGGGCCACAGGTTCCTGCGGCACCTGGAGCGGACCTCGGTGCTGCTGCACCTGCTGGACCCCAGCGGCGCGCAGCCCGGGGCCGTGCTGGAGCGGTTCGACGCGCTCAACCGGGAGCTCCTGGCCTACTCGGATCGGCTGGCCGGCCTGGAGCAGGTGGTCGCCGTGAACAAGATAGACCTGCCAGAGGTGAGGGATATGCTCCCGGCCATTGGCGCGGAGCTGGCCGGCCGGGGCATATCCGTGAGCGGAATCTCGGCCGCCACGGGCGAGGGGGTCGCCGACCTGCTGGAGGTCCTCTATCGCCGCCTGCCCCCTTAGGCAGCGTGGCCTCGCCGGCCCGGGCCGCCCATTTCTGGTGGTGATTTGTGGCGCATGGGCTATACTTCCCCATCGCCCGGCTCGTTGACACGAGCCTATGGCTTTGGTAACTAGGCATTTTTAAGCCTGTACGAGACTGGTCGTCCTGCGGGTAAATTGATTTCGGGGGATCTTTCCATGAATCGACCTATCGCGCCAACAATCCTCGGGCTCGTTTGTTTGTTCACCACTGCAACCGCGGCACAGGCGGCGCCCGCGGCGCCTCCGCCGGATACCGCTCGCCCTGCCCGTCCCGCCGCCCGTCCTGCTACGCCGGCTCCGGGCCCGGCAACGGGCGAGCCCGCGCGCCCAGGTGCCACCCCTGCTCCTGGTGCCGCAACCCCCGCAGGGCCGGCAGCCCCCACGGGAGCCGCCACGGCCCCCAAGGTGCAGCAGAACTACGCAGTGAAGCTGCGCCAGATGGCCGAGCGGGTCTCCACCCTCAAGGAGCTGGTGTCCCAGACCAAGATTCGCCTGAACCTGCTCAAGGAGTCGGTGCTGGGGCAGACCACGGCGGCGTCGGAGCTGGTGATCATCCAGGACAACCGCATGGGGAGCTCCTTCCGCCTGCTTGCCTACAGGTATCTGCTGGATGGCAAGCAGCTCGAGGCAAAGTCCGATCTGACCGGCAAGGACTCCGAGAAGGGAACGAGGTCCATCTACGCCGGCCCGGCCCTGGACGGGGTGCACATCATCACAGTCGAGTATGTCTTTCGTGGGCACGGCTTTGGGGTGTTCTCCTACCTGCGCGGCTATCGCTACCGGATCCGGTCGAGCTATCGGTTCAAGATCTCCGTCGGTACGGGCACCACCATCAGGGTCATCCCCTTCGAGCGCGGGTCTGGCATCACTCCGCTCAAGCAGCGTCTGAGCGTCAAGTACGAGAAGAAGGTGTCCACCCTCTCGGTGAAGCGTGACAGCAAGGGGCGTGTGAAGGCTTCCGGCTCCAAGAAGTAGTGTCCCAATGACGTGCAAGCATCATGCAGCGCTGGCGCTTTTTCTGGCCGCCGTCGTAAGCCATCCCCCGGTGGCCGAGGCCAGGCGGTCGGTACCCGAGATCAAGCGCAAGCTCAAGAACATCGAGGGCCAGATCTCACACTACCTGGCCACCATTCGTCCCCCGACCCGCAGGCTCACCCGGCGGCAGCGCCTCAAGCGCCTCATCGACGGAATGGTGCTCTATCGCATGAAGGACTACTCCCGGGCCGCCATCGTCCTCATGGACCTGGTGTCCGGTTACAAGGGCACCCCGGAGGCGAGCGAGGCGACGTTCTTCTTGGCCGACTCCATGTTTCAGCAGCGGGAGTTCGTGGTGGCGCGGTCCTACTTCAGTCAGGTGGTGACCGAGGGGAGCGGCAACAAGTACTACCAGCTTGCCCTGCAGCGGCTCCTGGAGCTGGAGATGCGCCGCGCCGCAGTGCTTGGCCAGAGCCACACCGCTGACCCCAAGCGGCTTCAGCAGGTGGAGGCCCTGCTGCAGAAGATCCAGGCCATTCCCGCCGCACGGCGTGAGCCATCGGTGGAGTACGTGCGAGGGAAGTACCTGTTTTTCCGCAGCAGGGTCTCGGACGCCCTGACCGTGTTCGCTGGCTTGGGGTCCAGCCACCCCTACCACCTGCAGGCGGTCTACTTCACAGGGGTCTGCAACATCAAGCTGGGCAAGCTGAACGCGGCGAGGGCGGTCTACAAGCGGCTAATCGACAAGGTCCTCTTCGGTTACTTCCGACCCAAGACGGTCACCCAGCGCCGGGTGCTCCAGCTAGTGATCCTGGCCGCCGCGCGGCTGGCCTACTACAAGGGACGCCCCAAGGACATCCAGCGGGCCATCGAGCTTTACAACGCCATCCCGCGGAAGTCTCCCTACTTCGAGGACGCTCTATACGAGCGCGCCTGGGCCTACCTCAAAGCGGGCCGCTACCAGCGCGCGGTCAAGACCCTGGAGCTTCTGCAGGTGGCCAACCCCAAGTTCGGCAAGGGGGACGAGGCGCGGGTGCTGCTGGGAAATCTGAAGATCAGGACCCGGGACTTTGCAGGCGCCAAGGCTGT
>JAJRWW010000071.1 GCA_024276595.1 Myxococcota bacterium | reverse complement strand
GTGGAGAGCCTGGCGTTGATGACCTTTCCCTGTGGGGCCTCGTGGGAGCCCCCGGGGGGCTCGGCCTCCATGGCCTCCATCTCCAGCGCGTCGTCCGACTCCTCCTGTAGATCCGCCTGGGCGTGCAGGTCCTCCACGGAAGCGGGTGACTTGACCTCGTTCATTGTCGGCGCGACCGCAATCTCGGCGCTCTTGCGCTGCCTGTGGGAGGCATTTGCGGAGCCCTGGACACCCGGAGCGCCCTGCCGGGGGCTCTCGGTGGCCTCGGCGTCGGCCCCGGAGCCGCCAGCGTTCTGCCTGGCGTCTGGGCTCGCCGACAGGGGGATCCTGGCGGGGATGTTGGCGCCCTCAGAGGCGGCGCGGAGCGCGTCCGCAAAGGCGCCCATGGACTCGTAGCGCTCCCTGGGCTTCTTCGCCAGGGCCTTCATGATGGCGTCGCTCACCTCTAGCTAGAGGTCTGGCCTGTGCTCGTAGATGGGCGGTGGCGGCTGCCAGGAGTGCATGAGCATCAGCTCGAGGGGGTTGTCGCTGAAAAAGGGCGGCTTGCCAGCGATCATGTGGTAGAGGGTAGCCGCCGTGGAGTAGATGTCAGACCAGAGGCCCACCTCCTCGGTGGACCCGGGCGCCTGCTCGGGCGACATGTAGAGGGGGGTTCCCATTACAGCGTCGATGCGGGTGATGACGCTGTCCTGCTGCTCGTCGGGGTTCTTGAGCTTGGCGATGCCGAAGTCGATGATCTTGGGGAAGAGCGTCCCGTCCTCGAGCCTGGTCAGGAAGATGTTGTCGGGCTTGATGTCCCGGTGGATGAACCCGGCCTCGTGGGCCGCCGTCAACCCCTCCAGCAGCGGCAGGGCGATGGAGAGACACTCCTCCCAGGGCAGCGCCCCCCTGGTGCTGAGGTAGACCGCCAGGTTGGTGCCCTTGAGCAGCTCCATGACGTAGTACTGGCGGCCATCCTCCATGGCGCCGAAGTCGAAGGCCTGGACGATGGCCCTGTGCTTAATCCTCGCGATTGCGCGCGCCTCGCGCTTGAACCTGGAGACCAGCTCGGGGTAGGCGGACAGGTCCTCGGACAGGACCTTGATCGCCACCTGCTTGTCCAGGATTGGGTGGGCGGCCTGGTAGACCTCGCCCATGCTCCCCTTGCCCAGGAGCTGGGTGACCTCGTAGTTGCCGATGCGCGTTCCAACCACGCTGGAGGAGCTGTCGCCGGGGCTGTCGTTGCTGGGTGGCATGTGGGAAATCGGACCTCGTCTTGGTGCGCTCGAGGCCGACATGTCCGGCCCGAGGGGTTCGGAGATTATAGTTGGCTTTTCCCCCGAAGAACAGCGCTGAAAACGACTCCCTGCTACCCCGTCGGTTCGGCTCGAGCGGGGGCGTCGGAGCGTCGACAGGGGCCTTGCAGGGAAGGATCCACGGGCCCGCACCGGACCATTTGTAGCCCACGGGTGGATCCCTGCGCCCTCTCCGCGGGTTGCCGGAGGGCCCCTGACTTGACCACTGGCGCCAATGTAGTATTATGTAGGCAACTGTAGGCAACAACGCGCACACAAAGGAGCTCCGATGACGGCTGTATACGGGAACTTGATGGTAATGGCTATCGCGGTTGCGCTCTTTGTGGCGACCATCAACCAGGGGAAGAAGCGGAGCAGCGAGCGGCAGCAAGAGGGGCCCGCAGATCCTATCACCCACCCGTAGCTGGCGCTCCTTCGGGGGGGGCGGTTTCGGGCCCGCTTTCTGGAAGGGATCCTCTCGTGGTTGGTGATCGTGGTCAGAAAGGTCCGGATTGTCACCTTGACGTCCTCCCCGAGCATCCCTACATACTGCCTTGAACTACCCTGGGGCTCAGCCTCTCGAGAGCGTGGGCCCAGCGGAGCGCTCCATGTACGGCAAGCAGCCCCAGCGCGTCTCGCTCCTGGCGGACGTGCAGTCTCGCGTTGACGACCGCCGCCTGGCCATCGACTGGGTGGGCATCAAAGATCTCTCCTACCCGATCACCGTGCTGGATCGCGCCCGCGGGCGGCAGCAGACTGTTGGACGGGTCACCATGCTCGTGCGTCTCCCCCAGCAGCAGAAGGGCACCCACATGAGCCGCTTCGTGGAGATCCTGGGGGAGCACCACACGGAGATCACCCTCTCCTCGGTCCAGTCCATGCTCGAGGAGCTGGAGGATCGGCTGGGATCCGAGCGGGCCAGGGTCGAGGTGGACTTCCCCTACTTCATCACGAAGGAGGCCCCTGTGACCGGAGCCAGGGGGCTGATGGGCTACAACGTGCGCCTGGCCGGCCGCACGGGGATCCGCAATCGCATGGAGCTGCAGGTGAAGGTGCCGGTGACCACCCTTTGCCCCTGCTCCAAGGAGATCAGCGAGTCGGGGGCACACAACCAGCGGGGAGAGGTGACGGTGCTGGTGCGGCTCTGCGGCATGCTCTGGCTGGAGGAGATAGTAGAGCTGGTGGAGCGCTGCGCGAGCTGCGAGGTGTACTCGGTCCTGAAGCGGCCGGACGAGAAGTTCGTCACCGAGCGGGCGTACAGTCGACCCGTGTTCGTGGAGGACCTCTTGCGGGACGTGGCCTCAGAGCTGATGCAAAGGGACGTGGTGGAGCACTTCGCCGTGGAGGTGGAGACAATCGAGTCCATTCACGACCACAACGCCTATGGCTACCTGAGCCTCACCCGTGACGATACGCAGCCCTCTGGCTGGAGGTAGCCCCCTCGGCTCGGTCACATCCCGCGGCCGAGCTTTGCCGCCCCATCCTTCACCTTCTGGGTGATGCCGCGCAGGGATCTGTGGAGCTTGTCCAGGGGCTCCAGTGGGCCCGCCGCTCCCATGGGGGGCGGTCTGGCCGCTGGCGAGGGGGGCCACGGGGGTGCGGTCCAGCGCCCTCCCCCGGCGAAGTCCACGGCCGCCAGCCTCACGCGGAGCCCCCTCTCGTTCGGATGGGATCTTCCCTCCCTCCAGGTGATCCGATGGTACCGGACGGCCTGCGGGGTGAAGACGCGGGCGATGGGCAAAAGAGCCCTGCGGGGCGGGTGTCGGCCCATGACGTCGTAGCGCTCGTACTCCAGCACCACCTGGACCACCTCACGGGTCGCGCCGAAGATCCGCAGCAGGGCCACGTACTCGCCCAGGCACAGGTGGTAGGCGCGCACGAGCCGCACCTTCAATGGGGCGCCGGGCACGGAAAGCACCTCGGCGGTGGGGCGCGGGGAGTGGCTGCAGCTCGCCAGCCGAGCCGGCTCGGACTCCACCGGGGAGCCGGGGCCATTGGAGGCGTATTTTTCGAATCGGTCCTCGGCGGTCTTGCAGGCCGGGCTCGCGGCCAGCAGACCGACGAGGGCGAGACCCAGCAGGGCCCATGGACCGCCAGGTGAGCTGGTTGCTGCCATGATCTCTCGAGCTTACCACGGCGTTGGCGCCAGGGCGTCGAGGATTGTAGGCGCCCAGCCACTTGCAACCAGCCGTGCGTGGGATATAAGGGCCCCTTGAGACCCCATGGCGCGCTGGCGCGACGAGGCCGACCTTGACCAAAATCATCGGAATTAGACGTGAAGACAAGAACATCTGGGAGCGACGGGTGCCCATCGTGCCGCAGGACCTGGAGCGGATCCTGGGAGAGGGGCAGCTCGCCGCGGTGGTGCAGCCCTCTCTGCGGCGGATCTTTGCCGACGAGGAGTACAGCCGCGCGGGCGCCCGTATGTCCGAGGACATCTCGGAGTGCGACCTCGTCGTTGCTGTGAAGGAGATCCCCGCCACCCTGTTTCGGCCCGGCGGGGCGTACATGTTTTTCTCCCATACCATCAAGGGGCAGCCCTACAACATGCCCATGCTCCGGAGGCTGCTGGAGCTGGGCTGCACCCTGATCGACTACGAGCGGATCACCGACGAGAGGGGACGTCGCCTGGTGTTCTTCTCGACTCAGGCGGGGCAGGCGGGGATGCTCGACACCCTGCACCTGCTGGGTGCGCGACTGGGCGCCGAGGGGATCCCAACTCCCTTCCAGGGTGTGAAGATGGCCCACGGGTACGCCTCGCTGGAGGAGGCCAAGGGGGCGCTCGCCAGAGTGGGCGCTCGGCTGGCGGAGCAGGGGCTGCCGGCAGAGGTCTCACCGCTAGTGGTGGGCTTTGCCGGGTACGGAAACGTCTCCAGAGGCGCCCAGGAGGTGCTCGACGTGCTACCCGCCACGGAGGTGACACCCCAGGAGCTCCTGGCGGGTGACCTTCCGGCGGAGGGGCTGGTGAAGGTGATCTTTCGGGAGGAGCACATGGTGGAGCCCCTGGAGGCGGGGGAGCCCTTTGACCTGCAGCGCTACTACCGACGACCGGAGCTGTTTCGTGGCACCTTCAGCCGATACCTGCCCCACCTGCACGTGCTGCTAAACGGCATCTACTGGGAGGAGCGCTACCCTCGGCTGGTGAGCAACGCGGACCTCTGCGAGCTGTGGCAGTCCCCGCGGCCGCCGCGGCTGAGGGTGGTCGGGGACGTGAGCTGCGACATCGAAGGATCCATCGAGGCCACCTACAAGTCCACCATGCCCGACGAGCCCGCCTACGTTTTCGACCCCATCACTGGCGAGCACACCCCGGGGTTCGAGGGGCGGGGCCTGGTGATCATGGCTGTGGACAACCTGCCGGCGGAGCTGGCCCTGGAGTCCTCGCTGCACTTCTCCAAGAGCCTGCGCGGCTTTGTGCCCGACCTGGTCATGGCGGACCGATCCGTTCCCTGGGAGAGCTTCCAGGTCGAGCCGGCCGTCCGCAGGGCGGTGATCGTCTACCGCGGCGAGCTTACCCCCGACTACGTCTACCTGCGGGGGTCGCTCTGAGGGGAGGGGGCGGCTCTTCGGCCGCACCGGGGCCACCGAAGTACAAACAACAGCAGGGAGCGCTGTATCCAAGTGACCACAGGCGACAGATCCAAGAAAGTGCTGCTTCTGGGCGCGGGCAGGGTGACCCGCCCCGGTGTGGCGTATCTGCTGGACCAGGGGTGCGATGTGTTGGTGGCGGATCGTGCGGCGAGCAAGGCCGAGGCCCTGGTGGCCGGGAGGGCGCGCGGCAGCGCCCGGGGGCTCGACATATCCGACACCCAGGAGCTGGGACGGCTGGTGGCCACGGCCGACCTGGTCATCAGCCTGCTGCCGGCGCCCCACCACCCGGCGGTGGCCGAGCGGTGCATCGAGGCGGGCAAGCCGCTGGTCACCACCTCCTACGTCAGCCCGGCCATGGCCGCGCTGGCCGACAGCGCCCGGGAGGCGGGGGTCCTGCTGCTGAACGAGATCGGCCTGGACCCGGGGATCGACCACATGTCGGCCATGCAGGTCATCCACGGGGTGGAGGCTGACGGGGGCAAGGTGGTGAGCTTCCGCTCCTACTGCGGGGGGCTCCCCGCCCCGGACGCCAACGATAACCCCTGGGGCTACAAGTTCTCCTGGAGGCCCAGGGCGGTGCTCACCGCCGGGCTGAGCTCGGCCCGCTACATGGAGGATGGCGTGCTCGAGCAGGTGCCCGGCCCGGAGCTTTTTGGGCACCACTGGCCGGTGGACGTACCCGGGGTGCAGCTCTTCGAGGGCTACCCCAACCGCGACTCCATGAGCTACGTGGACACCTACGGCCTGGCCGACGCGGAGACCATGCTCCGTGGCACCTTGAGGTACCCGGGCTGGTGCGACTGCATGAAGCTCGTGGTGGACCTGGGCCTGCTGGACCAGACCCCCCGCCAGGATCTCGCCGGGCAGACCCACGCGGAGCTTCTGGCGAGCCTGGTGGATGGCGCGAGCCCCCGGACCGTGAGAGCCCATATTGCGGCCAGGTATGGCCTGCCAGAGGACGCCGACCCCCTGGAGCGGCTCCATTGGGCGGGCTTTTTCTCCGACGAGCCCGTGGGTGAGGTGGAGACGCTGCTGGACATGGTGGGCGCCCGGCTGAGACGGAAGCTGCTCTACGCCGAGGGGGAGCGGGACATGATCGTGCTGCACCACGAGCTCGTGGTGGAGGACGCCCGGGGCGTCCGAAGGAAGATCCTCTCGTCCCTGGTGGACTACGGAGTGCCCGGCGGCGACAGCGCCATGGCGCGCACCGTGTCGCTGCCATGCGCGGTGGCCACGGATCTGATCCTGGAGGGCAGGATCCAGCTTGCGGGCCTCCACATCCCGGTCTCCCCCGAGATCTACTCGCCGGTGCTCGCCGAGCTGGCGAGGCTGGGGATCGTCTGCAAGGAGACCGAGCAGCAGCCATAGCCCGGCATTCCCCTGTCCCTGGCGATGGAGTCTCCCGGCCGGCCTCCGCGGCTCTGTCCCCCATCCAGGTCTCCGAGTTGATCCGGGGGACGTATTTGTTCACAATCGGGGCACACGAAAGGGGTGTCCATGCTCAACATCGCGCACATCGATCCCGACCAGTACCTGGTCGACAGCCTGGCCCTGGGCCGCAAGGTCTACGAGAGCGGCTTTCGGCCCAAGCACGCCATCTCCATCTGGCGCGGCGGGACCCCCGTGGGGCTCGGGGTGGACGCCTACTTCAGAGCCCAGGGGGTGTATCTTAACCACACCACCGTGGCCACAGAGAGCTACAAGGGCATTGGAAAGCAGGAGGAGGTCATCGTAAAGGGGCTGGAGCACGTCATCAAGGTCATCTGTCCCGAGGACGGCCTGCTCATCGTGGATGATGTCTACGAGTCCGGGCGCACCATTGAGCAGATCGTCTCCACCCTCAGGGCCCGGGCGCGAAAGAACGCGCCTGAGAGGATCGTGGTGGCCACGGTGCACTCCAAGCCGGACCGGTGCGTGTACGATGAGCTGCCGCTCATCTGCCTGCATCGGCTCCCGGGGAACCTCTGGGTGGACTACCCGCACGAGCTGGCGGACCTGTACCAGCCAGAGGATGCGGGAGAGTCGCTCATCCGGGAGAAGGACCCCAAGATATGGGAGATCCTCAACACCAACGGCTTCCCGGTGGAGACCGTGAAGACCGACGACAGGCAGATCTACCTGACCGCCAGGGATCTTTTGTACGACGCCCTTCGACTGGGGGTGAACATCGCCCGGGACGACAGCTTCTACCCGGACTTTCTGCTGGCGGTCTGGCCCGGGGGGATCTCGGCCGGGCTCCCCGTGCACGAGGCCATCAAGTATCTCAACCGGCGGGCCCACTCCCTCAAGGAGCCTCCGGACCACATCAGCATCAACACCACCCGCAGCCACGCCAGCTATCGCACCAAGGTCATCGGCGGTCGCTACCTCGAGGACAACATCGCCGACCACCACAACATTCTCATCATCGACACGACCTTTCGTAGCGGCCGCATGGTCAACGACATCATCCTGAAGCTCAAGACGGCCCTTCGCAGAAACCTCAGTCACAGGCGCATCCGGGTGGCGTCCATCTACTACAACCCCAACGACAGGTCCACCTGGACCGCGCAGCCCGTCGTGACACGGCCCGACTACTACCTCAAGCTGGTGGACCGGGACGTGGTCTACCCCCAGAGCTTCTATCGCCTTCCAAGCCCCCGGGAGGACCTGCGTCGCCTGTACCCGCCCGTGGCCAGGCTGCTTTTTGACCGCGATGACGCGGCCGCCGATCCCACCGATACCAGGACCTGAGGGCCACAGAACCCCCAGACGCTCCCACAAATGGCGCCAATGTCGCCATTTGACGACGAGTTTCCAACTATTGTCGGCAACTTTGCACGTCACAAGGCTCCTGGGCTGCTACTATCGGCACGAATCAAGCAAAGACCAATGGACAAGACGACAGGGGCTGTCAACTGGGGCGGGGGTTTGTCCGCGGCAGGGCTCCCGGCCTCCCGGCCTCCCTGCGAGCAGGCGCTTTGTGCTTGCGCCGGGCATTTCTGGCGGTCTATTCTCTTCCATAACCGGTGGTTGTCGTCGCGCTCCTTGTGTCGGGCGGAGCCGCCCGTGAAGTGAGATCCCCATGGTTTCCCCCGCGCACATTGTCCTGGCAGAAGACGACGCGCTGGTGCGTTCGCTCTGCTGTCGGGTGCTCGAACGGGCCGGGCACAGGGTACAGGCCTGCTCGGATGGCGACGCCGTCATGGAGGCCCTGGAGCGCTCTGCCTTCGACCTGGCGCTGCTGGACTGGCACCTGCCCGGGCTCAGCGGTCAGGCGCTCATGGAGGCCATCGGCTGGCGATGGCCCGACCTGCCGATGATAATGATGACCGGCTTCTCCAACGAGAACAAGGCGGTAGCCGCGGTGCAGTATGCCCAGGCCTATCTGCGCAAGCCGGTGCCCAACCATGTGCTCCTGGAGACGGTGGCCATGGTGCTTCACCGCTCTCGCAAGCGACCCCCCTCGGGCGACCCGGAGCTCCTCTCGCCGGAGACAGGCTCGGCCCCGGCCAGGCGAACGGCCGGGCGAGTGGTGATCAACCCCCTGTGCTGCGAGGCGCAGTTCGACAACGGTCCCCCGCAGTCATTGACAGTGGCCGAGTACGCCCTCCTCAGCCGCCTGGTGGCCAGCGCCGGTGAGGTGGTGTCGCACCGGGCGCTGGCCGCACCCCTCACCTCCCGGACCCTGTCTGCCCAGGAGGCTGCCGCCCTTTGCAAGCACCACATCTGCTCCTTGAGGGCCAAGCTGGAGCCCTCCCCCTCGAGCCCACGGTTCATAGTGACCGTTCGCGGCCGGGGCTACCGTCTGGACCCCGAGCCGCCCTGAGCCCGGGCGAAGAGAGGGCTTGCCTCGCCGCCCAAACCGGCATAGACTACTCCTCACCCTGGTGGCGGATTGGAACAAGAGAGTATTGTCATAGGAATTTCAACTCGTTGTGGCTTTGGCTGGACTTTTTTGGCTCGAGCCCGTTAGCTCACTAAACGCCTAATAAGCAAGGAGGATGAGATGAGAACGCGACTACTGGTCGGAGCTGTGACCGTTTTTTTCGGTCTGGGCATGGCCGCCTGCAGTGACGACGACACCGGC
>JAJRWW010000684.1 GCA_024276595.1 Myxococcota bacterium | reverse complement strand
CTCGTCCGGCTCTGGTCCGTGAGCGGGCTGGATGTGCCGGAGTCGGTGCTCTACGACGCGAAGCGCAGCATCCTCTACGTCTCCTGCATCAACGGCAAGCCAGCAAAAAGGGATGGCAACGGCTACATCGTCCGCCTCGGCCTGGACGGCAAGCTCTCGGAGCCCAGGTGGATCACTGGCCTGGACGCCCCGAAGGGCATGGGGCTCCGGGGCGACAGTCTGTTCATCTCTGACATCACGCTGCTCCGCGAGGTGGATCTCAAGACCGGCAAGGTGGTCCGGAGCCTCCGTGCGCCAGGGGCCAGGTTCCTAAACGACGTGGCCGTCGGGCCCGCGGGCCGGGTCTTTGTGTCCGACTCGGTCACCGGATCCGTGCTCGTGCTCGAGGGCGACAAGCTGGTCTCCCTGGCGAGCCTCGAGCCCTTCGGAGGAGCCAACGGCCTCCTCGCGCAGGGCAAGACGCTGCTGGTGGGAACGCCCAGGGGTATCGCACGGGTGAGCCCCTCCACCGGCAAGGTCTCCCTGCAGGTGGCGGTGAAGGGCCTGGACATGATCGACGGGCTCCGCGCCGCCGGGTCGGGAAAGTACATTGTCAGCGACTGGAAGGGGCGGACTCTCCTGGTGCACGCCTCCGGGACGACGACCCTCCTCCTGGACACCACGGCCCAGAAGATCCAGTCCGCCGACCTGGAGCTGATCCCCGAAAAGAAGCTCCTGGTGATTCCCACCTTCTTCCACAACAAGGTCGTCGCCTATCGCCTCAGGTGAGACAGCAGGTCTGCCGGGCCAGGTCGGCTCGCCCCAACCGCGCCTCCACCCGCTGGCATGGCCCTCGTGGAAGGTGGGACCTTTGCCATGGGCACGGACACGGGCGGCGAGCCGGACGAGCGCCCGGCGCACAGGGTCACCCTCAGCGCATTCTGGCTCGACCTCACAGAGGTCACCAACGCCGCCTACGCTCGCTGCGTGGAGGCGAAGGTCTGTCGCCCTCCCTCGCGCCGAGCCTGGCATCCGGGCCCACACCTACCGGTAACCGGCGTGAGCTGGTACGACGCCGCTGCCTACTGCGCCTGGCGCGGCGCCAGGCTCCCCCGCGAGGCAGAGCTGGAGCGGGCCGTGCGCGGCAGCGACTCCAGGCGCTACCCCTGGGGAGACGCCGAGCCAACCGCTCGGCTGACCGTTGCCCTGGGAGCCCCTGCTCCTGCCCCCGTAGGCCAGCGCCCGGCAGGACGAGGCCCCTACGGCCACCATGACCTGGCTGGCAACGTCTGGGAGTGGATGGCCGACGAGTACGACCCCTTCGCCTATCGCCGCCCCACCGCGGCGAGGGGACGCCCTGGTAGCTGCCCCCAGATCCTGGCCGCGCTGGGCCAGCTCAGGCGCCAGCGCAGGTGGGGGTTCACCGGCTCCAACCCCATCCCGAGGACCTGCGAGGCGGTGCTGCGAGGGGGCGCCTACAACTACCCTGCCGCGGGCCTGCGAGCCACAAACAGGGTCCACCACCCAAAGCACTGGCGCATGAAGGTGGCTGGCTTCCGCTGCGCCCGCGACGCCAGCCCGCCGCCCGACCGGTGCGGTCTCCTCCGCTGAGGGCGGTCGCTTTCCCCTCGCTGCTCACAAGAGCGCCCACGTGCCACCAGGGCCACCGGTCACGGATCCAGGAAATACCCGATCATCTTGTACACCAGGCGCGCCGCCAACACATCGCAAGAGTGCAGCCCCTCGGTGGGCAGCAGCTCGCAGAGGTCCGCCCCCACCACCCTGCGCCGCCGCGCCACCAGCCTGAGAAGATTGAGGGTCTGCCACCAGCCGAGCCCGCCGGGCTCGGGGGTGCCAGTGGCAGGCATGATGGAGGGATCCAGGCCGTCCACGTCAAAGGTCACATACACGCTGGGACCCAGGCGGCTCACCACCTCCTCCATCCAGGAGCCGTCACCGCAGGAGGCGATCCGCCGGGCCCAGAAGGGCTCTCGCCCCATACGACGCAGCAGCCCGGCGCCCTCCGCGCTCACCGAGCGGGTGCCCACCTGCACCAGGTCAGCGACCTCCAGCAGGCGCCGGGCAACACAGGCGTGGCTGTATGGGGAGCCCTGGTAGCTGTCGCGCAGGTCTCCATGGGCGTCGATCTGCAGCACGGAGAGCCCTGGGTGTCGCTCCGCGTGAGCCCGAGCCGCACCCACCGCGACGGTGTGGTCTCCTCCGAGGGTGATGACCATCTTGGAGCTGGCGAGCAGCTCCGAGACCCGTGTCCGTACCGCCTCCACCAGCGCGCTCGCATCCCCGGAGGGGACGAGCACTTGCTCGGCGACGTGTATGCCGCAGCGCCATATCTCCCGCTCCAGCTCCTCGTCGTACTCCTCGATGTGGCGGGATGCCTCGCAGATGGCCTCCGGGGCGCGCCGAGCCCCCGCGTGGAAGCTGGTGGTGGCGTCGTGGGGCACCGGGAGCAGGACGACCCTGGCCCCCCGGAGGGTGGCCAGCTCACCTTCGATTCCCAAGAAGCTTTGTGCTGGGCCTGTCACGTCTTCCCCGCAGAGGCAACGACCCCCGTCCGGTGGACACGGCTCACACTCCACGGCCAGGCGCCACGCAGCGGCCAGGTCAACGGGCGCTGGGAGCAGGCGCGTCCAGGTGGCGCGGGGAGAAAGAGCAGCGGCAAAAGTAGCAGCAACAGAGCTTGGAAAAGCAAGAGGCCAGCGCGGCGCAAGCCACAAGGCAGTGCAAGCCGTGTCCACAGGACGGGGAAAAAAACAGTCCTGCTGAAATATTCTACCTCTTGATAGCAGCCCTCCAGAGCCCGGTCAAGGCACTTTTTCTCTCCAGTTCGTGAGCTGTCGGCTGCCGACGGCGCCAGGTCCATCCCTGCTGGCAGGGCGGCCGGGCATGCCCTGGCCAGCCATGGTATATACCTTGGCCAGCGGCCGAGCCGCCGACCAGCCACACGGTCGGCTCTCGGGTCGAGCGCCATTGGCGCCAGAACCAAACGCCAGGAGGAGCAAGTGAGCAACCTGCTCAAAGACGACCCTACCCCCCTCGACTTCGAGGTGGGGCCCATCCGTCCCCCCAGCGAGGCGCACAGCCTGCTGGTTCGCGTGAGCCGAAACTGCCCCTGGAACAAGTGCACCTTCTGCCCTGTCTACAAGAAGAAGCGCTTCTCCAGGCGACCCGTGGAGGAGGTGGAGGCCGACGTGGAGGCCATGGGGAGGGTGCGAGACAGGCTCCTTGCAGCCTCCCGGGAGCTGGGCGAGGAGGGGCGCATGACCCGGCGGGTGATCCAGGAGGTGATGGCGGAGGCGCCGCTGCACGCGGGCATTGGCCAGGTGGCGCTCTTTCTCTCGGCGGGTGGAGAGACCGTCTTTTTGCAGGACGCCAACAGCCTCCTGCTCAAGCCCGCCGACCTGGCCCGGGTTGTGCGAAAGATCCGGGCGGTGTTTCCCGAGGTGACCCGCATCACGAGCTACGCCCGCTCCCAGACCCTCGCGCGCACGCCAGTGGACGGCCTGCGCGAGCTGCTGGATGCAGGCCTCAACCGCATCCACGTGGGAATGGAGACGGGCTCGGACAGGCTCCTGGAGCGGGTCCGAAAGGGCTGTACCAAGGACCAGCACGTGCGGGGCGGGCGCAATGTCATCGAGGCGGGCATCGAGCTTTCGGAGTATGTCATGCCCGGCCTCGGTGGGGTGGAGCTTACCCAGGAGCACGCAGAGGAGACCGCCGACGCCCTCAACCAGATCGGCCCCCACTTCATTCG
>JAJRWW010000683.1 GCA_024276595.1 Myxococcota bacterium | reverse complement strand
GGCCGAGGACGTGGCTCCCCTGGCGGAGCAGATGATGCGGGTGGCGGCCATCCGGGCTGCCCGGGGAGGCGCCTCCGGTGGCGAGGCCCCGGTGGACGCCCAGTCGCCATACTTTGGCCATTTGCGGCTGCAGGAGGAGGGCAGGGAGCGGGACATCTTCATCGGAAAGAGGAGCTATATCAACACCTCCGCTGGCGTGGTGATCGTGGACTGGCGGAACGCCCCGATCAGCTCCCTTTACTATCGATACGACGAAGGAGACGACTACGACGAGCAGATCTCCGGGAGGCGCCGGGAGGGAGTGGTGACCGCGCGACGCACCCTCAGCGTGGTGGAGGGGGCTCTGCGGCGGGTGAGCGCGCCCCAGGGGGTCTTCGTCCGGCAGCCGGATGGGTCCTTCCACCAGCTCGACGGGGAGCTCTCACGCCTGAAGGGTGGGCAGGGGCTGGCCATGCGGCCCAAGGGGCCGGTGTTCGTCTCCCGCAAGAGGCGGCGCAGGAGCAGCCCTGGCACCTTTCGTTCGGGTCTGCGTCCAGACAAGCACCTCCCCGAGATATCGGCCCTGCTGGATCCCCACCAGTTCGAGGTGATCACCCGGGACCGGGAGGGGATCCTCCTTGTCACGGGTGGGGCCGGCAGCGGCAAGACCACCATCGGGCTGCACAGGATCGCCTTCCTGGCCTACCAGCGGCCCAGGAGGTACTCGTCCGACCGGATGCTGGTGGTGGTGCCCGGCAGGGCGCTGGCCTCGTACGTGGGGCGGGTGCTGCCTGACCTGGGCCTCGACGGGGTCGGGGTCTACACCCTGTCTGGCTGGCTGCTTCGCCAGCGGCGGCGAGCCTTCACCCACCTCGAGATCCCCTCCGAGAGGGAGGGGCTGGAGGCCGTCCGGCGTCTGAAGAAGCACCCGAGAATGCTCGACCTGGTGGATCAGGTGGCCCGGGAGGAGCTGGAGCGGGTCCAGGGGGAGCTGGCGCAGGCGCTCGCAGGAGATCCGGCGGCCGAGGTCGTGCTGGATGCCTCCCGCAGGCTCCGGGAGGGCCCCCTCCTCGGCCGGCTGGAGGGGCTGAGGCGCTGGGCGGAGGAGAGCTTGCCCGACTCCACTTTGCGGCTCGCCCCAAGGACCAGGGCAACGGTGGCTGCGGTGCTCCGCCGGCTGCGGCCTGGAAGGGAGAGGATCCTGGAGCTGTGGGCGGAGCTGCTCACCCACCGAGAGCGCCTGGCCTCCCTCGTGGGCCCGGACAACGGCCTCACCGGGGAGGACCTCGAGTCGGCCATTGTCCACTGCTGTCGGCAGACGGGCTCGGTGCTGGACTCCGTGGAGGCCGGGCACAACGGCTCCAAGACCCGGCGTCCCCCTCCCTACGTACATGGCGAGGACGAAGGGGAGGGCGCCTACCTGAGCCCGGAGGACGACGCGCTGCTGCTCAGGCTGCACCAGCGGCTCATGGGTGAGCTGGCCAGCCCCAGCGGCAAGCGGCTGGCGCTCAACCACCTGATGGTGGACGAGGTGCAGGATCTGAGCGTGGTGGAGCTGTCGGTGCTGCTCTCCTGCGTGGCCTCGGGTGGCTCGGTGACCCTGGCAGGGGACCTGGCACAGCGCATGGTGTTCGACACTGGATACGACGACTGGAGGCAGTTGCTGTCGCTGCTGGCCGTGGACGGGTTGGAGGTGAGCCCCCTGAAGATAGGCTACCGGTCCACCGCCGAGATCCAGCGCTTCGCCCGGGCGGTGCTGGGGCCCGAGTCTGCGAGGGAGGAGGTGAGGGCGGCGCGGTCGGGGGTGCCCGTGGAGGTGTTCTCCTTTGGGGATCCCGGCGAGGCGGTGGTCTTCCTGGCCGACGCCCTGAGGGATCTCATGGGACAGGAGCCCCTGGCGAGCGTTGCCCTCATCGCCCGGTATCCGGCCCAGGCGGCCATGTACTACAAGGCCCTGCGGGGCGCGGACATCTCTGCCCTGCGGCTGGTCGCCCAGCAGGACTTCAGCTTTGCCTCAGGCATCGAGGTCACGGATGTCCGGCAGGTGAAGGGGCTGGAGTTTGACTACGTAATCTTGCTGGATGTAAACCTCGAGTCCTATGGGGACACTCCAGAGTCGCGACACCTGCTGCACATCGGCGCCACCCGGGCCGCTCACCAGCTCTGGATAATATGCCCTGGCACATGCTCCCCGGTCCTGCCTACAAGGTGAGCTTGGCGCGGACCTCCTGTCCGTAGCTGTCGGCGAGGCGCCGCGCCGCCTCGCGGGTGGCGTCGTCTATCTGGTCGGGCACCACCACCGCCAGCTCCACGTAGAGGTTACCCCTGCTTCCACCCCGGGGGCTCGGGGCGCCCTTCCCCCGGAGGCGGAGCTGCTGGCCCGTCTGGGATCCGGGTGGGATCTTGAGGTTGATGGCGCCGTCGAGGGTGGGCACCTCCACCGTGGCCCCCAGGATGGCCTCGGCGACGGTTATGGGGAGGGTCAAATGCAGGTCGTCCCCCTCCCTCCGGAGGTAGGGATGGGGTCGGAGGTGGACGGTGATTATCAGGTCCCCAGGGGGGCCGCCGTGGATGCCCGGCTCACCCCTTCCGCCCAGGCGGATCTTGCCGCCGTCGGTCACGCCGGCGGGGATGCGCACCTTGAGGCGTGTGGGCTGGTAGGTGGCCCCGCGCCCGCCACAGGCGCTGCAGGCCAGGGCCTCTGCCTGCCCCGAGCCCCCGCAGGCGGGACAGGCGATCTTTATCTGTCCGCCGCCGATGGACATGGTTCCGCTCCCGCCGCACTGGTTGCAGGGACCTCGTGTGGTCTGGTGAGCCTTGCCGCTGCCCGAGCAGGCGGTGCAGGTCTTCGGGAGGTTGGCGTTGAGATCGATCTCGGCGCCGCGCAGAGAGTCCAGCAGGTCGATGGTTATCTCGGAGGAGACGTCGGCCCCGGCCTGGGGCCGCTGGGCCCGACGAGCCCCTCCACCCCCGAAGAACTGGCCGAAGATGTCCCCCAGCCCGCCCAGGCCGCCACCGAATCCGCCGCCACCGGAGAAGGGCGAGCCTCCGCTGCCACCGCCAACGTGGGAGCTCCAGGAGCGGTACTGGCGGGCCTTCTCGGGGTCGAAGCCCATGCGCTCCGCATCCTCCCCGAACTCGTCGTACATCTTGCGCTTTTCGGGGTTGCCAAGCACCTCGAAGGCGGAGTTGACCTCCTTGAACCTCTCCTCGGCACCGGAGTCCTTGTTCAGATCGGGGTGGTACTTCCGCGCCATCTGCTTGTAGGCCTTCTTGATCTCCTGCTCGGAGGCGGAACGGGATACTCCTAGGATCTGGTAGTAGTCTCGTGCCATGGTATGTCCTCAGCTCTGGCGAAGGAGGTGACCGGCTGGGCAAGGCCTGGGGGTCGGCTGGACGGACCTCCTGGGGCGAAGCCGAGCCACCGGTGTGCCGACCTCTCGGTCTCCGCGCCGGCGCTCTGGGCCGCGGTCCACGGTCGGTACAACCCGTTGTCGGCGAATAATGTAATCATTTCTGGCTCTGCGTAAAGAGTGGGTCCGGCCCAAAGTGTACCCCCCAGGCGGCGCTGGATCGGCGTCAGAAGGGAGGCGGAGCTCCGGGAGGCACGTAGTAGACCTGCAGATCCTCTGGCGAGATTGCGGCGTTGCAGCTCCTCACTCCCACCCCCCCGGCGGCCAGGGCGCTGGCGTCGAAGGTGGAGACCTGACCGGTCGGGGCGCCGGTCAGCTCGCAGCCGAACCAGCCCCCAATGGCCAGCAGGCGCAGGGTGACCGTGGTCCCGGGTGAGACAGGGCCCGAGAGCGGGGTCACCGAGAGCTCCACCTCTCCCTCCGGATCCACCTTCCACAGGGAGAGGGTCGCGCCCTGTGGGTCCAGGTCGCACCACCAATAGGTGGGCGGCGGGGCGATCTGAGCCACCCGCACCAGAGGTCCAAAGCCCACCGGGAACCCGCCGGTGGCGTCCAGGGTGACAACGAGATCCACCTGCACGCCGCCACCGTACCAGGACCCCGGGCCGGGCCAGGCCGCTGCGCAGAGGGCAGTTGCGTCGACCTGGTGATAGCCACTGCCGTCCTGGACCCAGGTGCCTCCCTCGGTCCACCACGGGGGGAGGCTGCCGTCGAAGGGGTTTGAGAGCAGCTCGATGTTGTGAATGGTGGGCCAGTAGTCCTCCCAGTCGTCCAGGCCGTCGTCGTCGTCGTTGGGGTCGCAGACGTCGCCCAGGTTGTCGCCGTCGGTGTCGAGCTGATCCCAGTTGGGGAGCGCGGGGCAGTTGTCGCAGAGGTCGTCCAGGCCGTCGTCGTCAGTGTCGTCCTGAGCCGGGTTTGGGACGAGGGGGCAGCCGTCGCAGACGTCCCCGAACCCGTCTCCGTCCAGGTCCTCCTGCTGGGGATCCGGATTGGCGGGGCAGATGTCGCACAGGTCGCCCACGCCGTCCCCGTCCACGTCGGACTGGCCGGGGTTGTACACCCATGGGCAGTTGTCGCAGATGTCCCCGCGATCGTCCGAGTCGGAGTTTGCCTGGGTCGGATTGGCCTGATGGGGGCAGCTATCACAGAGATCTCCCACCAGGTCGCCGTCGGCGTCCACCTGGCTCGGGTTGGAGACGGTCGGACAGTTGTCACAGGCGTCCCCCAGGGAGTCTCCGTCGCCGTTCGCCTGGTCGGCGTTGGGTGTGTCTGGGCAGTTGTCCTGCTCGTCCGGCACCCCGTCGCCGTCCGTGTCCTGGGGCGGCGTGACGTCCGCTCTCGCGTCCGGCACCCCGTCCGGGCCCCCGTCGGCGATCTCTCCATCGGGCCTGGTGACCGGTACTCCGCCGGGGTCGAAGCGACAGCCCGAGTTGGGCGGGGCCACCAGGAGCGCAGCGAGCACGGGGAGGAGAACAGAGTGTCTCAGCACTGGAAGATCATACCACAAGCGCGTGCCACCGGAGCCAGTTCTTGCTCGAGCCAGGGGGCGTTTTTGAGAAGCCATGGGTGGAGGACGTCGAAGCAAAGGCCCTGACCTGCGCTGGGAGGCTCAGGAGGGGAGGCGGCGGGTCACCTGGGGCAGCTTGCTGTTGTCTGCCGGCCGGGTCCTGCGCCACACCCAGGCGGCCAGCACGAACAGGGCCAGGGAGAGCAAGGTCACCAGGGCCGTGGCCATCTGAGCGGTGGTGTCGGTGAAGTGGCTGGAGGCGACTCGGTGGAAGAGCACCGCAGTGATGAGCATGAGCAGCGTGGGGAGGAGGTAGACCCACATGGCGGCCTTGAGGGCGTGCCTGGTGGCCACGACGACCTCCACCTGGTCTCCCACGTCCGCGTGGATGCTGTTGAGCGCCCTGAGCTCCCGCAGGTCCGAGCCTCCCAGGGAGTGGCAGACGCCGTGGGCGGCGCAGCCGTCGCAGGCGCCGGCCTTGGGGATCTCCACCACCGCCAGCTCTC
>JAJRWW010000070.1 GCA_024276595.1 Myxococcota bacterium | reverse complement strand
GCGTGTGGCGCTCCCGCACCACCCACCTGTGCCGAGCTGTGCAGCGACGTCGCATCGGACCCGGACATCTGCCGTTCGGCCTGTGAGAGCAAGGACGTGGCCTACGCCGACACGGTGGTGGCAGCCCCTGGAAGCACTGGGGAGGGCTTTGGCGATGCATCCCAGGCAGCCAATGGAGTCCGCGGCTGTGGCCAGGGCTGCGGGGGCCTGGACGTCTACTCCCTTGGTCTCCAGGATGGCGTGGACAGCTACCTGGTGCTGAGGTGGTCTGGGAGGCGCGTTCAGAACGGCCCCGGCGCCGACTTCGTCGTGTTCGAAAACGTCTTCCTCTTTGGTGGCGGCTCAGACCGCTTCATGGACCTCGTGGTGGTCTACGTCTCACGAGACGGCTCCACCTGGGTCCCCTTTCCCCACGACTACACCTCCGCGGACGAGACGATCTACAGCTCCGACCCGGCCCTCTGGCAGGGCTTCGCCGGGAGAGAGCCGGTGCTCCTCCACGAGGAGGAGAACCCTGTTGACCCCTTCGACCAGGTTGACGCCGGGGGAGACGCCTTCGACCTGGACTCCCTGCCGGATGACGGGGGAGAGGCGTCGGCCATCAAGCGAGAGGGGTTCGTGTTCCTGAAGCTCGTGGCGGCTCCCTCCGAGCTCAACCCGGACACGGGCGCACCCTACCCCAAGGACCCGATCTCCAACGGCGCGGACATCGACGGGGTCTACGGCCGCTGGCTGGCGCCGGAGTAGAGCCCTCGCCGGTCGCGCGGAACCACCGGCCGAGGCTACCGCCGCGCTGGAACCAGCAGGAGCGGGTCCGAAAAACCCGGTGAGAAGCCGGTAGCTATGGGCTCCTGGGTGAGCTCCTCGCAGGTGGCAGCGTCGTAGATTCGAATCCCGGGAGCCAGGTAGGCCCGGTCTGTGACCACGAGCCGACCGTCATGCACCAGGGCCACCGCTGTCATCTCGTGCGCACCCATGGGGACGCAGGGCGCAACCGTGCCGTCCAGGCAAAAACGCACGAGCGCTGTCTCGTAGGTCTGTGGAGCCATCACCACCGCGTGCCCGCAACCGCCTGAATCAAGATAGAAGGAGCTCACCAACCCGCCCAGGTCTCCACTGGTTAGCACCAGCTCCGAGGTCCCGGCGCCGGTGTCGATGCGAAGTAGGCCGGCACCCTCGCCGGTCCAGTCTCCGCCTGCGGCCACCACCAGGTCCTCGGTCGAGGGCACGCGAACCAGGGGGCCAACGGGATTGGTGGCCGCCAAGGCCATGGATCCCACCAGCGTGTCCGTGGCGGGGTCCACCACTGCCAGGTACGATGGCTCCACCGGGCTCCACCCGGAGGCGCGATCCAGCCGCTCCACGGCCAGGTAAACCAGGCCCCCAACCCTGGCCATGTAGGACACCTCCGGGATACCGTCCCCGTCGGCGAGGGAGGAGAGATCGATGCTCCCCACGATCTCATCCCCGAGGGGCGCAGCGGGATCCAGCAGGTACACCCTCGCCTGCTCATAGCAGCTCAGGTACGCCCTGCACCGGTCGAAAAAGAGCAGGTCGTGCGGGTTGCAGACCTGGCTCGCTGCAGGGCGCACCGAGAACTGCTTCTGGAGCTGGTAGGACTGCCCGTCCAGGATCATGATGTTGTCGGCGCCAAATCGGTTGAGGATCCAGATGCGTCCGTCGTACCACCGGGCCGTCACGTCGTCGTGGGTGAGCGCCACGTTTATCGATGGCTCCAGGGTCTCCAGGTCGATGATGGTCACCCCTCCACCAGATCCGTACTGCTCGGTCATCACGATCAGGCGCCCTGGCGGGCCCGTGTCTTGTGCCACGGGCCCGCAGACCACCTCCACGTCAGGGCCCGCGTCCACCGCCTCCCCTCCTGGCCCCACGCAGCCAGCCAAGGTCGCCAGCAGCAAAACCAACACGCCATCTGCCAGCGCTGTCTCAGGGTCTCGCATGGTGTGCCGAGCCTTTCTGCTCCCCCCTCGGGTCATCGAAGCTCCACGTGGCGTTCACAAACACCTCCCAGCCGGGCAGTGGGTATCCCCCGTAGTCCATTAGCGCCCTGGGGATACGCCTCAGGCCGGTGAAGGCCGGAGCCGCCACCCTCTCCACCCGCAGGTTGGCCACATTCTTGAAGGTCGCGGCCAGAGTCACCCCGCGGAGCCACGGGCGCACCACCAGGCCTACCTCGTGGAGGGCGCGCTGGGGCACCGGCAAGAAGGCGTTGGCCTCGTCCAGGAAGCTGTGGGAGATGTAGGTCACCGACCAGTGGATCCCCACACCCCAGCGATCCTTCCTCCACACCAGGTCCGCCCGCCCGTTCAGCTCGTGCAGGGGACGTCCTGGGAGGCGGTTGCCATCCAGCAGCGGCTTGCCAGAGCGGTTCTGCGTGTGCAAGAGGGTGTAGTTGGTCGAGAGCCGAGCCCGGAGCTGGGAGTGGAGACGCAGCCACACCGCCCCCGAGAGCTCTCCTCCAAGGGCCAGGGCCCTGGAGATGTTCATGGCCACGGCAGTGCGCTGGGAGTTCTGAACCCACTGGATGAGGTTTTGGGAGTCCCGAGCAAAGAACACGGCCTCGATCAGGAGCCGCTCCAGCGCCCTCCCCCGCCTGCGAAGCCGCAAGATCATGCCCAGGTCGCCCGATGTCCCCACCTCCGGCACGAGGTCGGGGTTGCCCAGAGCCGTGCCACGGTTGCCAAAAAGCTCCAGGAGGCTGGGCGGACGGAAGTATCGACCCACGTTGCCTCGCAGCTCCAGCCCCCGCCAAAGCCGGACCCGTCCGCCGAGCCGGGGGCTCAGAAACCAGTCAAAGGAGTTGCGCAGAGGCTCCAGGCCGTTTCGGGAGCCGCTGACGTCGCTGTAGAGCAGGTCCGCGCGAACCACCGGGGTCAAGGTCGCCAGGTCCTCTCCGAGCGCGATCCGGTCCCGCAGAGCCAGGCCGAAACGGTAGCGTCGCGCGGATGGAAGCTCCCGCCCCGGATCCCGCCCTGCGTACTGCTCGTATCGCCACTCTGGGATGAGGCTGATGATCTGGGGGTCGTGGGGTGCAAAGGAGAGCCTGCCGATGGCTCCCAGGCTGACGCTGGTGTCGCTCTGCCGCTTGGCTCCGGTGGGAAGCTCGCCCTGAGGGTCCTCCAGGCGATCCCTGGAGTACTGCACGTTGACCCGTAGCATCGCCGACATGGAGGGCACCAGGAACCGCCGCTGCTCCAGCTTCACGTCGAAGACCTCGTGCAGAGCCTGGAGCCTGGTGGAGAGGGCCTGGACGGCCCCTGGACCGGGGAGCCCCTTCTCCTTGTAAAACAGGCTCTGCAAGAAAGTGATCCGCAGGTCTCGGCTTACGCGCCACCGAGCCCACCCCAGCCCGGAGAAGAGGAGGCTCTCGTTGTTTTTTCTCCGCAGCCAGCGGTCGTCCCCGAGCTGATATGGCGTGTCGTTGTCCGAAAAAAAGCTGAAGTCGTTCGTGGCCCGGGAAAAGCCCAGGCTGAGCGCATAGCGCAGAGGACCGCGGCGGGCGCTGCGACTGGCTCCCACCTGCACGAGGTCAAAGGAGCCCACGCCCATGCTCAGGCGAGTGCGGGGACGGGCCGGGGCGGCGCCGGGCACCAGGTTGATGCCGCCGCCGATCCCCTCCGAGCCCAGCTCTGCCGGAAGGTAGCCCCGAAACACATCCACCCGTGCAATGGAGAGCAACGGCACCAGCGACAGGTCGAAGATACCTCCCCTGCCCAGGGCCAGCGGGATACCGTCGAGGAAAACGCCAACCTGGTTCGCAGATGAGCCCCTGATGAGCACCGAGGCGAAGTCACCGTGGCCGCCGCTGCGACGCACCTGCACCCCAACCGACCGGGCCAGGTGCTCGGCCACACCGCCCCCCTCCGTGGCCGCCCGGGTGGCGTCCACGCTCGTGGAAAAGGCGGTGTCCTCCGCCTGCGGAGAGCCCGGCTCGATCCGCTTGGCGTCCACCTTCACCGGCCGCAGGTCCAGGGGATCGGCCCGAAGCTCGACGCCGCCAGCCACCAGAGCGGCGACGAGCAGAGCGGCGACGAGCAAGGAAGATCCGAGACCATTGGGCGAACGTGCGAGCATGCTCCTCCAGGGGGCGCCGCCTCGGTGGGTGAATGGCTGGACTCGGCCACGGGTGGGACGGGTCGGACTCCTTCACCCCGAAGGACGGTTCCCGTGCCGGGTCGGTCTACTGGCTCCGGATCCACCCTCGACAGCGCCTTCCCGGCTGGAGAACCGCACAGGATCCTCGCATGGCCAGTGGCTCAGTGCTGCCTCGGTACCCGGTCACAGTGGCGGGGGCCGCGCCGGACTCTCACCGGCTTCCCAGGGATGCCGCCCGAGGACGTGCATCCCACCCAAGCACATTTGGCGTTTCACTATTGCAGAACCCCGCAGCCTGTCAAGGAGCCAGATCGAATCCGCTGGCGAGCACAATAGGGTCATCTACGTTCACAAGACAGTGGAGATCTGCCACCTCTGCACGGATTCTGGTTCCAGCGGTTTGCCCTGGAGAACCAGCCATCATTGGTGAACCTGTGACACAACACCATCCTGAACAGTGGCACCGGTCTGTTTGTTGTGGCCTCCAACGTGTACCCGACCCTGACCGATGGCGTCCATGTTCCAAAAAAAACCCTCGTCGGCGGCCAGTTGATCGGGGTAGCAGCCGAAGATCTTCTTGTGGGATTCGAGCGCCGCCCTCCGTGATGTTCAAGCGGGCAGAGGGCTGGCAAAACACGCGGTGAATAACCGGGCGCTGGGTGGGGTATATAAGATGCGGCGTGGACGCAGCAAAAGGCAATCCTCAGGAGGTCACCTGTGTATCTCATCTGCTTGATAGGTTCGACGGTTGTCTGGTTTCCTGGTGCGGTGGCGCCTATGCACTCCGGGATCCGATGCTCACCCCAGGCGCGCCAGGTACGCAGCGCCACAGGCTCCTGGTGTGTGGACCGCCGGACCGGCCGAAAGCACGGGGCCGCGATCTACCTATACGACAGCAAACAGAAGCAGGCGGCCGGGAGGTACGTCAACGGCCGGAAACATGGCCTCTGGATTCAGTGGTATCGCACCGGCCGTGTCTGGACCCGCCAGACCTTTCGCCGAGGCATTCGTCACGGACCCTCCTGGCATTACTATCCTTCTGGGATGATGGCCTGGTCGGGGCGATTCAAGAACGGATTTGCCGACGGGCGATGGCAGTTTTGGGACCGGCATGGTCGCACGACAGCCAGCGGCACCTACCGCCAGGGACGTCAGGTCGGCACGTGGACCTGGTACTACCCCCACCTCGGGACAAAGCGCCGGGTGGTCGTGCACTTTGCCAGGGGGTGCTTCTGGCAGGCCCTGTACGATGAGGGCGGAAACACCGACTACTGGGTGCACAACGTCTGGTACGGCAAGGGCGTCGTGGGCAACGCCCGCTGCCGGACCTTGTGGAAACGGCGGGGGAAGAAATGATGCGCGGCTTGGCAATTACGATGCTGTTGCTTCTGCTCACGGGTGGCGCTCCCTGTGCCCTGGCCTATCGTCTCCGCCCCCACCCACCGGGCAGTGTCAAGGTCCTGGTACGCCACTCCACCCTGGGCGCGGCCTCCCCCGGCGGTCGTCTCTTCGCGTTTCTGAAGCACGGGTTGGTGATTCAGAGCACTCGCAGCGGCCGCACCCTGCGCCGGCTTCGCGTCAAGCACCTGAACGGCCTCCTGGCGTGGTCGGCAAAGGGTCGATCCATCGCCTTTGGAGCAAGGGATTGGCGACGACGCTCCTTTCGACTCTACCGCTACTGGATACACACGAGACGGCTACAGCTCGTTACCCACCGTCACGTCCGGCAGTTCGTCTTTACGCCCAGGGGCCAGCTTGTCTACCTGACCGGTGACGGTGCCTATCTGGCACGGCGCAACATCCAGATCTGGCGGGCGGGCGCGTCTCGACCCTTCCTTCGCTTGCCCAATCGGGGGCTCAAGCGCCGTGGCCATCGCCAGCGCGTCCGTCTTCACCGGCGGTACGTGTTGACCGTGGCCCCGGCTAAAGGAATAGGCCACGCTGGTCGAGGTGTAGAGCTATGGCTCACGAAACTCAGCACAGGCCGGGCCCGGCGCGTCCTTGCAGGGACCCGGGCGGATTCACCCGTGCTCTCCCCGGCAGAGGATCTACTTTGCTACATTACTGGACCGGAGGTGCGCTGCATCCACCTCGCCTCGGGCAGAGACCGGATGGTGGTGCGCTCCCTGGAACGCTGTGATCTGAGTTTCGGTCCGAAGCAGCAGCCATTCTCCCCAAACGGTCGCCTCCTGGCCATCATGGGGTGCGCAGCGGGGAGCAGGCGACACCTGATGATCCATGATTTCGAGACCGGCCTGACCCGCACCCTGCTCGAGAGCACGCGGTTCAAGGGGTTCTGTTTTCAGGGAAATCAGCACGTGGTGCTGACCCGCCGAGACCACTGGCCCCTGTCATACCGGTACCCCAGAGCACCATGGGTGGACGAGGCCGTCGCCAGGATCAACGTGGAGACCGGCGCCTACGAGGTGCTGGTGGCCGACGACGCGGAGTATCAACTGCTCGCGACCGCTGCTGGAAACCCCCACGTCCTGTACCTCACGCGGGAGCGCGATTCCACCGCGGACTTGGTCCGAGCAGACGTCTCCCGGACCTGGCGGCGTCGGAAACCTCGCCGTAAGGTCCGCAACGGACGCTTTGTTCAGTATCACGCCAATGGTCGCCCCAAGCTTCTGGTGACCTATCGCAACGGAAAGGCCCACGGCAAACTGGCGCGCTGGTACTGGAGCGGCCACAAGCTGGAGACAGGCCAGTACCGGGATGGCCTGCCCGTGGGGCTCTGGACCACGTACGATCCCCAGGGGCGGCGGTTCATCGAGCGTACACTTGTGGCTGGCAAGACCCACGGCTTGCGCAAGGTCTGGTATCGCAACAGCGGTCGTGTCACCCGGGTCATCACCACCTTTTCTCAGAACGCATACCACGGCCGCCAGACATATTTCGGTCACAATGGGCGTCGCCTTCGGGTGTGCCACTGGCGACACAACCGCAAAGATGGGCGGTGGACCACCTTTGATCCCAACGGTCGAATAAAGGAGGACGGCTCCTACCTGAACGGCAAAAAGCACGGCACGTGGCGCAAGCGCGGCTCACGGGGGTTCCGCCTGCAGCTCTATCGCCACGGCAGACGAATCCAGTGACCCTGCTGCAAGCCCACTAACCACACTTCTTTCCAGGCGATCATTCCATTCGCGCAACTACCCTAGTACATGATGAGCGAGCTGGCCTTCAAAGATCTGGACGTGCTCGCGATCAATGAGCGGATGGGCGTAACCCTCATCCGCGGCAGAGAGAAGTACCGCGAGGGGCACGACGCCACTTAGCACTTCAACAAGTCCGTCAAGGCGCGGATGCTGCGCACGCTCGACGGCGCCCCGGATGTGGCCCCTGACTGCCGGCCCCTCACCCTGCGGCTGCGCCATGACCCATACGAAATCTACAACCACCTGTCGGCCCGAAGCCCTGGACGGCAACACGCCGCACCAACGCTTCGGGCCGACCCGCGGCCGCTGCGCCCGGCAGCGTCGGCCGAATGGTTGGGCGAGCGCTTCACGCTCACCCTCTCACGCCGCCGGAAATGGATCACGTATTGACCGCCACCGAAGGATCAGCACCGAAGCCAGAAACGAGAGGGAGCGCACTCATGGGGTGTTTTTTCGGCCTTCAGGCCCCAAGTGGCATCCTCTTCAGCAGCGAAGCTACCTGATCCGCTGGGATATGGCCGCAGAGCCAACCCCGCAAACCCACGCCCCTAGCCGACGCGCTAGCAGCGCGGATGGCTCACCGCCCGGCTCACCGCCACCACGGTGTTGCCGTCGTCCGAGGTGGCCACCGCCGATAGTCAGGCTTCGATGTGCCGCATGCCCAGGCCGCTGAAGACCTGGATGCCGCTTCCAAAGGTCTTCGTCCCGGCGAAACGGTATAGTATGATATGCAGGCAGCTTCACCCCAGTGGATCCCGGGAGCTTGTCATGCGCAAGATGTCAGAGCAGGGCCACGGTGCCAGCTCCACGGCCGCCCCTCTGTTGACCATCGCGCTGCTGCTCCTGAGTGGCTGCGGCACCGGTGTCATCCACAGCCTGGCCGACGGAGGCACCCCCCCAGACGGCGCCATGGCCCCGGACAGCGCCATGGACCCTGACGGTGAACCCCTGGACTCCGCCCTGCCCCCCGATGGCGGCTCCCAGCCCGACTCCGCTCTGCCACCTGACGGAGAGGCCCCCGGCCCCGACGCCGGCCCAGATGCAGGCAGCGGTCCGCCGGTGAACCGCTTTGGCATCGGCCT
>JAJRWW010000682.1 GCA_024276595.1 Myxococcota bacterium | reverse complement strand
AGTGGCTGAAGCTGCTGGCGCTGGCCAACGACATCCACGCCTTCATCGACGAGAACTCAGACAGGCTCAAAACGAAGAAGGACAAGTAGTTGGCGCCAGGGGGGTCGGCACTCGGTCACTCCCCCCTGTTCTCCGGATCCGCCCTCCCGCCCCTCCGGCCAAGCGCCAGCGCCAGCAGCGCTGCAAAGCCGCCCCAAAAAAGCTCAGCATCACGGCCATCATTATCCAGGCCGAGAGGCTCACCTGGCCCCTCCTTCGGCTCCCCGTCCCGCCGGGGGGCTCGAGCTGCGCCGGTAGATCCACCCGCCAAAAAGTGCGGCCGCTCCCAGCACCAGACCCCACTGAAGCAGGCAGGTGGACACGGAGAACACCTGGAACGGATCCAGGTTGAAGGCAAGGCTCTTGCGGGCGGAGACGGAGTAGAACCACCACCCCATCATGGCCACGAACTCCACCGGGATCACCAGGTAGATGAGCACGTCGAACCACCGACCCACCTGCCATCCTCCTGGACCCGGTGCCAGGTGAGCCCTTCGGAAACGCGCCGCACCATGACGAATCACGGCGAAGGCGAAGAAGGCCCCGGAGAGAAGCAGCCCCAGGCCCCATACCCAGTCCTGGTTGTCGAACACGTCCAGGTGCAGCGCCGAGGGGAGCCCGGCAACAAAGCCCACTGTGCCGATGATCATCACCGCATGCCTCCGCCCGATGCCCAGGTCCATGATCACCCGGGTGGCCAGCTCCAGCATGGACAGCAGCGACGAGAGGGCGGCCACCGTGACCGCGAAAAAGAAGAGCACGGCCAGCGCCTGCCCACCTGCAATCTTGGCGAAAAGCTGCGGCATCCACACAAACAACAGGCCCGTGTTGCCCGCCTCCAGCGCCTTTGGGGCCTGTGACCCGGCCAGGGCAAAGACCGCTGGCAGGATGGCCAGGGCCGCCAGCAGAGAGGCGGCGTTGTTGCCAACCCCAGCCACCAGGGAGTTGAGGAGCACATCCTCTCTCTTGCTGGTGTAGACCGCATAGGTGAGGATCAGCCCCCAGCCGGCGCCGGTGGACCATGCTGACTGAGAGAGAGCCTCCAGCCATGTCTTGTGACTGGCCAGCCGCCCCATGTCCACGTGGAAGAGAAACTCCAGCCCTCTGAGGCCCCCCGGCAGGGAGAGCCCGGCCAGCGCCGCCACTCCCAGCAGCACCAGTAGCAGGGGCACCAGGATCTTGTTGACCCGCTCGATGCCCCGTGTCACCCCCCCGGCCACGATGAGCACCCCGCCGGTCATGGCCACGCCATGAAAGGCAACGGCCAGCCAGTTGTAGTGCGACACCCACCTCCAGTGATCCGACGCGTTCCCGGTGACCCCGCCAAAATCCACTGCCAGCGCAAGGGTGTAGTAGGCGCACCAGCCAGTGACGACGGCGTAGTAGAACATGATGGCGGTGGTGCAGAAGGCCACGAACACCCCGGGCACCGCCCCGAAGCGCCCCAGGAGCGCGCCAAAGGCCCCTATGGGGCCACGACGGGAAGCTCGCCCCATGCCGAACTCCACCAGCATGAGCGGAACAGACCAGAGCAGCAGAAACAGCGCCCACGGGATCAGGAAGGCGCCGCCACCGTTTTGGGCCGCAACCCGGGGAAAGCGCCAGATGTTCCCGGCGCCGATGGCCATTCCGAGCAGCGAGGCGATGAGACCCCAACGGGAAGAGAACCGCTCTCGGCTCATGGTCCCTCCGTGAGCCTCACTTGCCACCCTCCTCGAGCTCCTCGGGGCTGAAGCGCCCCACCGGCAGGGTGGGGCCGTCGTTGGGTCCGGCGACCTCCAGCCGCGACAGCTCGATCTCATCCCTCGACACGGAGAAGGAGGCCCGCGGAACCGGAGGAGGCCCCCTGCCGGCCCCTGCGGGCGGCGGCGGAGGAGCTGTGGCAGAGGAGATCTCCCCGCCGGCAGCCCCTTGGGGACCCTCCAGGGGACCGTCGTCCTTTGCGAGCCGCTCCCCTAGCTGATCCTCCAGCACCCGGATCCGCTCATTGCGTCGCTTGAGCTCTGCCCGAAGCTTCTCCGTTATGGCATCCAGGGCTGCGAAGCGGTGGATCTGCTCGTTGCCCTCTGCCTGCCTCTCCTTGAGGGATGCCTCCAGCTCTGCCACCACAGCCTTGAGCTCGCCGTTCTCCTCGGCCAGCTCGTCGATGCGCTGCATGAACTGCACCACATTCTCGGGGGAGTGGAGGTTGAACTGCCGGGTCTCGTCGTGCCCGCCAAGCCCTTCATCGGGCTCTGCACGCTCCACCGCCTCCTTGGCGCTGCGCCTGGCAGCCCCCTGGATCTCGAACTCGTCCTCGGACACGCGCTCGAGATGCGGCACGCTGTCGCGCTCGAAAAAGGAGCGCGGGTCCGGTAGCCGGGTGGGCCCCTCGAACCCGCTAGCCTCCCCGGGGACCGAGGCCTGCGCGGCCAGGGCAGCCCGGGCGGCCTCCAGCTCGCCAACCAGCTCTCGCTCCCTGGCCTGGCGTGCTCGGCGCTCCTCCATCAGCTTGGAGCAGGCACCTCGCAGCCTGGCCAGATCAGCCGCGCCCTGGGCCGCACCGCGCGTTGCCAGGGCACGCCCAAGCACGAATCCTCCGGCGACAAGCAGGGCCGCCGAGAGAAAGCACACTACCCAAAAAAGAATCGGAGGCATCAACCAACGCTTCCCGACCACCGGAGTGGTCGCCTGCTCGAAGGGGCTCAGACCCGCGCCAGCGACCAACCCCAACTCCCCGCCACCGGCGCCAGATGGGGCAAGCCCCGCTTCACCGCGTGGCAATAGATAGCACGAATCGGCCCGCGAAAAAAGCGGCCTAGCCAGCCATATTATTCACTGGAGCGGGTTTGAAGGCGCTGCGTCGCGACTCTAACTGGACGGCAAGGGCATCCACGGGGGCGCCCAGGAGACAGGCTGCTAGAAGAGCCCCTCGAGCGGGTTGGGCCGCTTTGGGGGGCGCCTCGCCCTCATGGTGGGGGGCCTTCGCCGCCTGGTGCCAGGCCGGCGATAGTAGTACCGCCGCCGCCGCATGGAAGCGGCCATGGAGGCGGACGCCGAGCGGACCTTGCTCTTTTTCACCGCCTCGAGCTGCTTCTTCAGCTTCTCCACCTGCTCCTTGCTCAGGTTGGCGGAGTTGGCGAGCTGCTTCTGGAGAGCCTTCTCCTTCTCGGCCAGCAGGCGGCGGGTCTTCTCCTCCTGCTCCTTGCGGAGGCGCTCTATTCGTGCCGCCTCGGCCTTTTTCCGGGCGGCCTCCTGCGCCGGCATGTAGAAGGCGAAGAGCCACACCAGTACGCCCAGGGCAGCCACGACCACCGCTGCGATGGCCGGAATCACCCACTTGGGGGCTCCACCCTTGCTCTGGGCCTCCATCTCCAGACGGATGCGCTCCTCCTCCAGCTTGGCCTGGGCCTCCACCCTGGCGCGGGCCTCGGCCTCCTGCAGGCGAAGCTGCTCCTCCCGCTCCGCCTGGAGCCGCGCCGCCTCCTCGGCGCGCTTTGCGTCCTCCTGAGCTCTCAGGGCAGCCTCCTCCTGCTCCCGGGCAAGACGCTCGGCCTCTATGCGGGCTTGGCGCTCCGCTTCCTCTCGGGCACGACGTTCAGCCTCCTCCTGGCTGACGCGATCGTCCTCGATCTTGCGGAGCTCTTTCAGCGAGAAAAGTACTGAGTTTTCAGGCTTCTCGGCCATCCTAGGTTCCTTCCTTCGGCGCCACTGGACGGACGGTTAGACGTCATAAGGGCGCCAACCCTGAGGGTTTCTGCTGCCTGCATAGTTGCTCAATATACCACGTACACTAGACTAGCTCAAGCAGTATAGCGGCACATTCGCCACCGTCAATCCCAATATTGCCCTTTTATTTCGGTTTGTTATGTGACACGCGCTGGTTCTCGGAGACATGTGGACCTCTCCAGGGTCCGACCTATCTCACCACAGCCACCTGAAATGTCTTGCCAAATGGCCGCCTCTGGTCCTATTAAGGCCACACGGGGCAGCCGTGCGTCACCGAACCAGGGGCCCGCCGACAGATCTGAAACCCTCAGTGAGCAGCTCGACCCGGCTCTACGGGCCTCTCGCAATGGCGCAGCCTTCTCAAACATCCCATCCGCCCGCACCTCCCCTCCGCGGTTTTTGGGCGCGCTTCGGCCTGCGGTTCGGGATCTCTCTGGCCATCGGTCTGGGGCTGTTTTTCCTGGCATTTCGCGGCCTGCGGCCCGACCGGCTCGCCCACGCCTTTGCCAACGCCAGCTACCTCTGGATCCTACCTTACGTGCTCACCCTCGCCGGGGTACAGCTCTTCCGCGCCTGGCGGTGGCGTTTTCTGCTGGCGCCCGTGACCAGCTCCCCCCCCGGGCTCTGGAGGCTGCTGGTGATCTCCTCGGTGGGCTTTGCGGCCATCATCTTGCTGCCCTTGCGCCTGGGAGAGCTGGTGCGCCCCTACCTCATCGCAGACCCCAGGGACGTGCGCCCCGAGGACGCCACCGGCGCGGACAACAAGCGCCTGCGGGTGAGCGCAGCCCTGGGGACCATCGCTGTGGAGCGGGTGATGGACGGGCTGATGGTGTCGCTCTTTTTGTTTGGCAGCTTTCTGTTTCTGGCCGGGCGGGCCCAGTCGCCCGCCTGGATGATGCCCACGGCCTACACTGCCCTGGCTGTGTTCGGCGGAGCCACGCTCTTTTTGGCGGCGGGCCTCTGGCGACCCCGCTTCGCCGTTGGCGCCGCCCTGTGGCTGGTGCTGCTGACCCCCCTCGCGCGCCGCTTCGGCGGTCGCTTCGAAAGGTTCCGCGCCAGGCTGGAGGACCTGCTGGGCGGCCTCATTAGCGGCCTGGCGGCCCTCTCCCACGCAGGCAGCCTGCTGCGGTTCGTGCTCGCGTCGCTCGTGTACTGGCTCCTGAACGGGCTGGGCTTTTACGTGCTGGCGAGGGCCTTCCACCTGGACCTGGCGCTGGTGAGCGCCTACGCCATCTGCGGGATGGTGGCCATAGGTATAATCCTCCCCGCGGGCCCGGGGCTGGTGGGCAACTTCCACGAGTTCGGCAAGTTCGGTCTCCAGATAAGCCTCCCTGCGGCCGTGATCGCCGGCGAGGGGATGGCCTTCATCACCGCGGTCCACGGCCTGCAGTTCGCCTGGTATGTGGGCGTCGGCCTCCTGGCCCTGCGCTCCCGCCACGCGCGCTTCTCCCAGGTGCTCCGAGCGACGGTGCAACGCTCGGAATGATGTAGCGCACGGGCGCCCCACCCCGAACGGCGACGAGATCCTCCGCCGGGTGCACGTGGATCCCCTCCTTGCGCAAGGCGAGGCGGCCAGGGGCTCTGCAGAAGGGATCCCGCCAGGAGGCCGCCGAGACCACCAGGGCGGCCCGGGTGTCCCCGGCGGCCCGGGAGGCTGCCAGCACCTTCGCGTGCAGGCCCAGGGCCGATATGTAGAAGATTCTCTGCGCCGCCTGGAGCATGTACCGGGAGGTGCTCGGCGCGTCCAGGCCCAGCAGAAGCCGGACCACCTCATCTCTGGTGGAGGCTCGGTCAAATCCTTTCTCCGAGCGCCCCAGCCGACCCAAGACCGCCTTCCAGCGCATCTGGATGTGCCCCCGTCGCTCCACGACGTCCCTCTCCAGCTCGCGCACTGCCCGCAGGCAGGCGCAGCCCGATGGGGCCGCTCGGCACGCCTCCGCCATGGCCAGGTGGTACTGCCTGGCCGCGAGCCAGCCCACGAGGAGATCCTGGCGAAAGGCGCCGGTGGGGGATCGGCCCAGGCCCTTCTTGGGGGCGAGGAGGGCCCTGGAGGCAGGCGGTACGGCGCCCTTGGAGGTGGGCCGAGGTCGCCCCCCAGGTGGAACCCAGCGGAGGGGCATCATTGGCAGCAGGTAGCCCAGCAGCTCCGTCTTGAGCCGCTCGCCCCGCAGGTAGGTGCTCACCTCCGGCTCGCTGGCCTCCAGCCGAGAGAGCCCGATGCTCACTTCGGCGAGGGCCGCTGGTGAGAGGCGCCCCGAGGCGAGCATTAGGCCCAGGGTGGCCACCACGTCCAGCGCGCCCAGGCGGGTGACCTGGGGCCAGATCCACGGGGGACCGCCGCGACACAGGTCCTGGCCCAACCGCAGGGTGTGCAGCAGCATCCACACCGCCTCCCTGGGCGACCGGGCGAAGCGGTCACGCGCCAGGGCGACCATGGCCAGGTGGAGCTGCAGCACCGGCCCCAGGGCGGGCTGCCGCCTGCGCCCTGGCAGGTACGGAGAGCAGGCCTCACCCCTCTGCGTCGCGCGCTCCACCCGGCCCGCAAGGCCGACGCAGAGCTCCAGCAGACGCCTCGGCACATGGGGCTCCTGCTCCTGGCCGCCCTCTCCCGCCACAGCAAGTGGCGCCGGCCTCGGAAGACCTCGACCCGGAGCCCCGCCGGGGAGGCGGCCAGGCTCTAAGAAAAGCGTGCGCCGCAACCCCTTCCACTGCTTCTCCACGAGAGCCAGGCACCTCGCCGTGGGACCCGTCGGCTCCACCAGCGCCCGGAGCTCCCCGTCCGCGCTTCCCGCAAGTGGAGTGCCTCGCAGCACCGGGCGAGAGCACCTGAGGCGGGTGTCGGCGCGCAGGGCTTTGAGCAGGGTCATCTGGAGCTGCTCCCGCTCCTGTGGGGAGACCAGGAAGATGGGGCGACCTGGT
>JAJRWW010000681.1 GCA_024276595.1 Myxococcota bacterium | reverse complement strand
TGGCGCAGCATGACCGCCTGGAGCTCGAGCGAATGCTCCTGGGCGTGCCCCAGCTCCCCCGCCAGGAGCCCTGGCAAGCGCCTGGCGAGATCCTGCACCAGGTCCTTGTCCGTGGGCAGGGGGCCAAAGGGGGTGTCGTAGTCCAGGTCGGTAAGGGAAAAGGGCGCGTCCACCTCACCCTTGTGATCCGTTCCCAGCAGCACGAACAGGTCCGCCTCTGCCGCTCCCTCGGCGACCTGGAGGTAGGCCTGAGCGTAGAGGGGCGCCCCGCGCTGATAGTCGATGTGGGGCGCGACGGCTCCCCGAAGGGGCTGGCCAGACAGCTCCCTCTGCGAGGGCAGGCGCCCGGGGCCGTCCTCCATCAAGTAGAAGCCGTCCAGCTCTCTCGTGGCCTGCTCCGCCGTGGGGGAGAAGCACTCCCCGGCCAGTATCATCGGACGGTGGGGCAGCCCTCGGAAGCGGGCCAGGCGGTCGGCCAGGTCAGCCCGGTAGCGCGGGCTGTCGAGCAGGAGCGCCTCGTCGAGCTGGGCCACCACCGACGCGATGAGCTCCTCCTCCACCTCCCCTCCCAACATCCGCGCCAGCTCACCTGCCAGCTCGGGCAGCGAGCGCTCTCCGTCGAAGAGGGAGGCCAGCGCCGCCACCGCGTGGGAGACCAGCACCACCCGGTCGGGTGGCCAGGCCAGGTCCCGCAGCGCCACTAGCTCCTGCCCCTGGAGCTCCACCGGTCGGGCATCCACCAGCCGCAGCTTGGGCCGCCCAGGGGGATGGTGCTCCCCGGTCGAAGAATGGTGCCCCCCGGTCGAAGATCCGTCCGCGTCGGTCATGAGCGAGCTCCTTGCCAGAAGGTCAACCGCTACCTCGCCAGGCTCACCCGAAAGCGCAGGAGGCCGACGACCCCGTGGCTGCGGCGCCAGGACGTGACAGCCCGGGCCACGCAGCCATTCATCGAGAGCTCCTCTGGAGATGTCCCGCGGAGCTGATTGACGAGGGTCTTGGTGGGAGAGGAGTGCACCTCCAGCACCCCCCAGCGGGTGGGCCTGGTGTCCAGTCCATCCAGGTAGCAGGGACGGATGAGCCGCCTGAGATCGCCGCGGCTCTTCCGCAGCCGTCGGGGCCAGCGCCTCAGGGAGACCCTGGCCGCGAGCCGGGCCGCCACGCGGGTCGGAAAGGTGTTGCTCGCAGGGATGCCGGGCGGCGTGGCGTAGCCCAGCCAGCGCCAGCCCTTGCCACCCACGGAGGCCACCGCCTCCAGGAGATCGGCGTAGGACAGGGCCGGATCCGCGGAGATTCGCAGCCCGCAGGCGGTGGGGAAGGCCGCCCTCAGCCGCGCCAGGGCCAGCCCCAGGGCCTCCGCGGTGGATCGGGGGGAGAGCAGCGGCCCGAGCCGCCCGTCGGGGCCATAGGGTGTGGCCTGGCGGGTGGCGAGGAGCACGCCGAGCCCGTGCCGGGCGCAGGCCCTGTCCCAGCCGAGCAGCCGAGGCGAGAGCCCCTTCAGGGTGGCCGCGGCGGCCGAAATGGGCGCAAGGCTCAGCACCACCTCTCGGAGACGAATGGGCCGCACCTCCCGGCGCGTGGCCCAGTATCCAACCCTGCTGGAGGCGACCTGCACACCGCCCAGCCCCACCGTGTAAAAGCCAGTGGCGGTGGCTCGCTCCAAGAGGGGCGCCAGACGCCCGGCGGGCAGAGATCGCGGTGCGAAGACGGTCAGGTGAGTCTGACCGTTGCCCGCAAAGAACGCCTCGGTGAGGGCAACCCGGATGTGCCTGAGGCGGGGTCGAAGGATGGATCGGCCGCCGATGAGGAGCTGATCGGAGCGCAGCACCAGCGCGCTGGCTCCTGTGTAGGGACGCCCGCCCGAAAGCCGTGGGAGGTCCCCGATCTGGCGGTGCAACAGGACCGGCAACCGCGCCCCGTTTCCGGCGTAGAAGCGCCCGTCCATCTCCGTGCGCAAGCCCACCAGGGAGGACATTCGGGGCCCCACCGCCGCCGCGTCCAGGAGCCGCTGGAGACGATCCCGGTAGGCTGTCCAGGGGGGTGCGGGTGGCGCCCCCTGCGTGCGCAGGTGGGGCTCTGGATCGAAGTCGTACAGCACCGGGATGCAGTGGTTGAGGATCCACTGGCGGCGGCTGGGCGCGGCCCGCACCGCAGCTCTGAACGCCTGGGCACAGATGGAGTAGAGGCGGAGACGGGCCGCCGGAGCAACCATGGTGCCCAGCGCCGCCTTGAGCAGGGCCACGCGCGCCCGGAGGGTCTTGGGATCGCGCAAAAAAAGCAGGTCCGAGCGCAAGAGCCGTATAAGGGCCAGCGCCTCGGCCAGGTGGGAGGTAGCGGCTCGTGGATGCTTGGCCGCGCCGGGAGTGTGGCCAGGGGGAGAGCCGGACACGGCGTCATGGCCAGCGAGGGATCCTCTGCGGCCCTGCCTGGCGAAGGCCTCCAGCCCGGCCAGGAGCCGACCGGCGACCAGGCGGGTGGTCGCAGGTCCCTTCGGCTCCCTGCCCGTGAGCCCCTGGGCGCGCAGCAGCAGCTCCCTGGCCTGCCCATCTCCCGTGAGACGTGCGAAGTCGTACAGATCAAAGAGATAGCGCAGCCGAGCCCAGCGAGCGCGACGACTCCCCGGGCCTGTCAAGCGGGCAAGCTGGGAGAGCACCCCCCCCACCGACGCAGTGGGTGGCCAGACCAGGCCTCGCTCCAGGGAGGGCAGAAGCGACCCAGCGGCGCGCGCCCTCGGCGCCGGGCGGCCCGACGGGCATCCCGCTGCCAGCAGCATTGTGACACAGACTACAGGGAGGGTCTTGGCCATGAACGCGCTCCTGCCGAGAGGCCAGCCAGGGGCGCCCTGTCTACGCCCTCGGGCCAAAGCTGTAAAACCATCCATCTCTGGACCCCAGGTAGACGTGGCCATCCTGCACAGTTGGGCTGGAGAGCACCGGCCCCCTGGTCCGATACCTCCACAGGAGCCGGCCCGTGACCGCATCCAGCATGCGCACGAGACCGTCGTAGCAGCCAAACACCAGCTTGCCATCAGCCAGCACCGCGCTGGACCAGACCCCGTCGCCCATGGGGCGCACCCAGACCAGCTCCCCTGTCAGGGCGTCGAGGCAGTACATGTTGCGATCATCGGAGCCCACGAAGACACGCCCCTGGGCGACCGCCGGGGTGGCCCAGACGCCCTTGCCCGTCTTGAAGCGCCAGCGCTCCACCCCGGTGCGACTGTCGAAGCAGAACAGGTGGCTGGACTCGCTGCCCAGGTAGACGCGCCCGCCCACGAGCACTGGCGTGGAGTCCGTGTCGTGGTAGGTGCGGGCCCGCCAACGCACCTTTCCGTTGTGTCGGTCCAGGCAGTAAAGGTGGCCATCCCAGCAGCCCATGTAGAGGAGATCTCCCTCGATGGAGGGAGAGGACTCGCAGCCGCTGCCCCCCGGCTCTCCCTCCTTGCCACCCAGGTAGGTGCGCCAGATGAGCTTGCCCGAGCGCGGATCGAGGCACACCGCATGGCCCGTCTCGGTGCCCACGTACAGCCGCCCGTCCACAACGACTGGAGATGAGTCGATGGACCGATCCGTTCGATACCTCCAGTGCCGAAGGCCCGTCTTCAGATCGATGCAGTGCAGCCTCCCGTCCACATTACCGCAATAGACGCGTCCGCCATGGACGCAAGGGGAGCTCTTCCACATGCGCCCCCCCATGGCCCGCCAGATCTGTCGACCGGAGCGCACATCCAGGCAGTACATGAACCGGTCCAGCCCGCCGAACACCACCCGGTCCTCCAGCACCGCCGCCTGGCCGGTCCACCCTGTCCCCCTCCAGCGATAGGTGCCGCCGCCCCGGAGCCCGGTGCGGTAGCTGCCTGTCTGAAAGCGCCACTTGAGCTGGAGATCGGTCGAAAGCGG
>JAJRWW010000680.1 GCA_024276595.1 Myxococcota bacterium | reverse complement strand
GAGCCAGGTGGGGACCCGGTAGGTGACGAGCAGGGCGTGGGCCATGGAGTTGGACTGGGCCATGTTGCCGGTGGCAAAGGAGCACAAGATGGCCGCTCCGGCGAAGGTGGAGGCCAGGACCGTCGCCGCCAGGCCCAGGCGTTTATTGAGCGCCGCGCGGATGTAGTACATGGGGCCGCCGGCGACGGTGCCGTCTGCCGCCGTGGAGCGGTACTTCACCGCCAGGGTGCACTCCGCGTACTTGAGCGCCATGCCCAGGATCCCCGTGACCCCCATCCCAAACACCGCCCCAGGGCCGCCCCAGGCGATGGCCAGGGCCACGCCGGCGATGTTGCCGATGCCCACCGTGGCCGAGAGGGCTGCGCAGAGGGCCTGGAAGTGGCTCACGTCCCCGTGGTCCCCGGGGTCGTCGTATCGGCCCGACACCAGCCCGAAGGCGTGCGGCAGCTTGCGGATCTGGATGGCCTTGAGCGCGATGGACAGCAGCAGCCCCGTGGGCAGCAGCAGGGCCATCAGCAGGTAGGGGCCCACGTGGAGGTTGTACAGGGAGACGAAGTCGGTGGGGATCTGTCCCTGGATACTGTCGGACAGGGGGCCGCGGGCGGATATTTCGAAGATGACCTGGCTGGGTTTCATGAGAGGAACGTGGGGTTCATCACAGCACCGTGGACCTGAAGCCCGTGCTGGTCTCGTAGGTGAAAACGGCGGCCCCCACCTTGCCGTCGGCCCGGTTAGCCTTGCGCCAGACCCAGCCGCCGGTGTTGAAGAACCGGATGGAGGTGTCCGCCACCTGGAGGGACACGCGGCGGCTCAAGGGTATGGGCCAGTGGGTGTGCCCAAACAGCACTCTCTGGGGAGGGCGGAGCTGGGGCTGGGGCCGCTTGGGGTGTGCGTGCAGGCGGTCCAGCTCATGCATGGTGGCCCTGTAGTAGTCCTCGAAGCGGGCCCTGGTGGGGGGATGCAGCAGGAACCTTGGGTCGTAGCGCGCCTCGGGATTGCGGGCGACCGCTTCGGTAATGACGAGGCGGAGGGCCTCGCCGAGGAGGCTCAGGGGGAGATGGAGGGGAAAAGACCACCAGGGCAGCTCCTCCTCAAGCCACTGCACGGCCCTGCGCAGGTACTTGGACATGCGGGATGTATCCCCGTCCTTGGTCTGCTGCTGAACGTGGCGGAACACGTCGGAGAGCTCACCCGCCTGGCCCAGGGAGGCAGAGTCCAGCTCGCTGAGGGGGACGTTGAAGCCCACCATCTCCTCCATGGTCATGTCGCAGCCTCCGGGCTGCAGACCCAGGTCATCGAAGGCCAGGTGGCTGGCCAGCAGACTGCCCGCGCTCCAGTAGCTCTCCAGGTAATGGCCGTGGGTGATGAGCCAGGTGGTGCCGTCCGACTCCACGAGATAGAGGTTGGGGTAGGCGAAGTTCACGGGGAGGCCGGCCTTGGGCCCTGCTCCCGATCCGGGGTCTTTGGGCAGGGCGGAGATGTCATCCAGAAACATGCCTGCATAGCGCGGCCCCGGGGGAGGGGTTGGGCGGACGTCGGGCAGCACGAGCTTGCCCCTCATGTCCTCGCCGGTGAGGGGGCATGGAGGGGCCTGAGGGCTGTCGTCGATCACCCCTGGGACGGTCCAGTAGGTGGTGGGGAGCTTTCCGTTGCGGATGCGGTTGATGACGTTGCGCTGGTGGCCAAAGGTGCGGTACACGCTGAAGTCGTGGTTCCCCGCCAGGTAGACTATCTCCTCGGCCAGCTCGTGGCGGTTTACCGCCTGGAGGAAGGTCTTGGTGGCGCCGTAGGCAAGTGTGTAGTTGGCGATGCTCAGGTCGAAGATGTCGCCGCTCAGGATGAGGTATCGATTGTGGGCCCCCACCGCCTCGTGGAACCGGCCAAAGAAGGGGCCCAGCCGCCAGCCCGTGGGGCTCTGGGGGTCGCGGTCCAGGAGCACGCACTTGGGATCTCCCAGGTGGAGGTCCGAGGCGATGGCCAGCTTTACCAAGTCTCCCCCCTCCTGTGCGCTCCTCTCACGGTGAGAACCCCGGCACCAGCATGGCGGTGAAGCTGTCGTGCTCCATCACGCCCTGCTGGTCCATGTAGGCCGTTCCGGAGGCCAGGTGGCGCTCACCTGGCTCATCCTTGCCCTCGGTGAGCAGGAGCTTGCCGAGCTGGCGCCGCGCCGCAGCACGGTACATGTGGGCGTCCACCTCTTTGAGCCTGTCTGCGCACCGCTCCAAAGAGATGATTGCGGCGGCCCTGTCTCCCTGCACCTCCGAAATGGATGCGCGGAGCAGCTCGGCAAAGGCGGGCGTCCACACGATGCGGATCCGCTCCAGGCGTCGCGTGTCCCTCATGGCACGCCTGAGCAGACGTCTGCGGCTCGAGCGCTCGTGGTCGGGGAGCTCCGCCGCGGCGGCAATGAGCGCGCGGGCGCGCAGGTGCAGCGCCTCGCTCTTGAGCCCCGGGACGGTCAGGAGAAAGGACTTGCGCAGGGGCCTCCAGTCCTTGTCCACGCGGTCCAGGGCGCGCTGGCCCTTGCGGAGGTAAAGGTCGATCTGGGTGCGGGCCAGGAGGGCGTCGTAGTGCTGAAGCTGGTAGTCCTTCAGCGGCCAGCACTCCATCATGGAGTCGATGCGTTGCCTGGCGGCGTCGGGGCCCTCGCGGTTGAGAAAGACCACGTTCATAAAGCCCAGCACCAGCCCGGACCCGGCATACAGGTCGCCACGACTCTGTGCGTCCTGGGCCATCTCGGGGACCCTGCGCTCGAGCTCCGCGAGCTCCCCCAGGTACCACAGGGAGCAGATCTGGAAGAAGCGGGCCACTCCTCGCTCGTAGGACATGCCGCGCTGCTTCAGGCTCAGGGCCTCCCCCTGCATGGCGTGGTCGTAAGCCTCCCTCCAGTTGCCGGCCATGAAGGCGGCCAGCATCTTGGCCCCCTCGAGGTAGCACTGGACCACGGCATCGTTCTTCTCCTCCAGGAGCTGCTCCGCCGCCCTGAGGAGCTTTCGTGAGTACCGGGACTCCGACTTTCCGGCGACCGCCATGTAGACCGCCTCGGTGGTGAGGGCGTTGCAGATCCGGCGGGGCTCGCCCAGGTTCAGGGCGGCGATGGCAAAGCGCGTGGAGAAGTCCGCTCCGAGGATCTGGTCTATGCCGGAGATGCTCGTGGCCATGCGCTGGTTGATGTCCACTCGAACCAGCTCCTCGGATGACACCTGGGACTCGTCCCGCCTCCGAAAGCGTGTGCCCCTGAGGCGGATCTGCATCCGCCGCAGCAGGAGGGAGACGATGGACCCGAGGCTGGTCCTGGGGAGCCTCATGCCCAGGGCCAGGCAGACCTTCCGCATGGCCGCCATCCCCTCGGACACGTGGCCTCCTCGGAGGAGCTGGCTGGCCACCTCGCACTCCAGCTCCAGGGCCTTGGCGCGATTCGCTCCTGGCACGGCCATGAGATAGGCGTCCGCCGCCTCGGCGGAGTGACCCATGGCTGCCAGGGCCTCGGCCAGCTCGATCCAGAGCTCTCTCTTGGGCTCGGCATCCTCCTCGGGCCAGTGAGCGAGAGCCAGCCTGTAGAGGCGCGCGGCCCGGCCAAAGGCGAGGGCGTCCGCGGCCTGCTTGGCCGCCTCCGCGGCGAAGCGGGCCGCTCGGTCCAGATCCCCCGCACCCTCCAGGTGGAAGGCCATGAGCTCGGGGTCCGAGTGCCCCAGGGCCTCCAGGGCGATGGCGATCTTCTTGTGCCATCCACGGCGCACCGTGGGGGAGAGGCGGGCGGACACCGCCTCCCTGACCCGGTCGTGGTAGGGCTCCACCACGTCCGCCGGGGCAACTCCTCCCGAGCGCACCAGGTGGGCCACCCGAAGCATGCCCAGGTTGCGCATGAGATCCCCGGGGGCCTGGTCGGCGGCGTGCATGACCACCTCCTGGGGGAGAGGCCGTCCTGCCAGGGCCACCACCTCCACCAGCTCCCGCTGGCTCGCTTCCAGGTCGGTGACCCTGTCGAAGATGGCGTCATCCAGGCGGATCAGTTGACCGCCCCCGCGCTGCTGGGTGGCATCGAGGCTGTGTGCGTGTCGCACCAGCTCATGGACAAACAGGGGGTGACCCTGGGCCTCGGCGGTGATCATGTCCGCTCGCGCGCCATCCTTGTCCGGCTCATCGGTGCCCAGGTTGAGAAGGCGGGTGGCCAGCTCCCTGGCCTCCTCGTCGGCCAGGCCCGAGAGGCCAACTCGCTCCGTGCGGCAGGGGAAGATGCTCTCGCTCTCCTCCAGGAGGGCCCTGGCTTCCTCCTGGTCGGTGGGAGTCCTGAGCGTGGCCACGAGCGTGAAGGCAGGCGCGTCCGGGCTGGAGAGGAGCGAGTCCAGCAGGCTCTTGGAGTCGGCGTCTGCCCACTGGATGTCATCAATCACCACCAGCACCGGGTAGATGTCCGCCAGGTGGGCCAGCAGGGCCTTCAGGGCGCGGAAGGCCATGGCCCTGGCCTCGTGGGGCTCCAGGGACTCCTGGCGCATGCGGGTGACCTGGTAGGAGATGACCACGTGCTCCAGCACGGGAAAGACCCTCGCCAGGACGTCCGCGTGTCGCGGGAGCACCTGGAGGACCTGCTCCTTGGTCATGCGGCCGAGGGTCTCGCTCAGGGAGTCCACCACGCCATCGAGGGCCTTGTAGGGCACGAGCTCGTGCTCCAGGCAACGGCCCACCAGGGAGATGAGCTTGGGCTCGGTGGTGCGAAGCTCGCGCACGAACTGGCGCTGCAGCTCGCTTTTGCCCACCCCGGATGGGCCGTGCACCAGCACCGCCACCGGCCCGGTGGTCTTGTCCTCGATCCAGACCTGCTGCAGCACCGACATCTCCCGCTCCCGGCCCACGAAGATGGAGCGCTTGCTGGGTGTGGAGAGGGCAGGGCGGGGGGCAGCGGCGCCGTCATCGCTGCAAAGAAGCTGGAGGATCTTCTCGCCCGTGGGGCGGTCCTTTGGGTCGTACTGCATCAGCGCAGCGGCCAGGGCGTCCAGGTCCGCCGGCACGCCAGGCGACACGGATGAAGGACGCGGGGGGTCGTCGGTCTGCTTCTCCATCATGATCTGCAGCGGAGCGCCGGAGAAAGGGAGCTGCCCGGTCAGGCACTCGAAGATGAGCACTCCCACGGAGTACCAGTCGGCCTCGGGGCCCACCTCCCGGGAGGCCGCCTGCTCCGGGGCCATGTACGCTGCGGTGCCCACTGGGAAGGGCCCGGTGGACATGTCCGAGTCCCGCTCCCGCACCAGCCCGAAGTCCAGGATGATGACCTTGCCCTGGCGGGAGACGAGAATGTTGGTGGGCTTGATGTCCCTGTGCACCCTGCGCCTGGAGTGCAACGCCATGAGCCCCCTGGTGAGCTGCACCAGACCAGAGCGCAGCCGAGCCTCGTCGAAGGTGACCTGGGTTCCGTTGGGAGGGTTTACCAGGATCTGGGCGGGGGCGTGCCCGTCCCCGCTGGACAGGCCCGCCAGGGCGCCAGAGCCGGCCAGGAGATCAGGGCCGGGCTGGCCGTCGGCGCTGGAGGAGGGTGCTGCTCCAGGCGGGGGCTTGGGCCGGAAGTCCGAGCCCAGACCAGGGATTGGCTCCCGGCTCTTTTGGCTGCGAAGCTCCCTGAGCTTGTCGAGATCCTTCTCAGAGATGGGAGAGTGCTCGCCTGACAGGGTGGAGTCCAGGTTCCTGCTCCGCCTCGAGCTGGAGGAGAGCCCTGTGTCCGCGGTGGCCGCGGGGTCCGAGCTCGGGGCGAGCTGGGTCACCGCACGCTCGAAGCTCTTGCGCTGGGAGATCCTGTCCTGGGAAGCCCTGTCCTGGGAGATCCTGTCCTGGGAGGCCCTGTCATGGGAGAGCGCCGTGGCTTCGCCCACCCTGCGCCCGCGGGCTCGGACCCAGTTGACAAAGTCGATGCCGTCCACCAGATCCATGGTGAAAAACCACGCGCCGTCGGCCTCGAACAGCTCACCCAGGGAGACCAGGTTTGGGTGGCGCACGTCCTGCATGGCCCGGAACTCGTTCTTGAGGCGCAGCAGCAGCTCCGAGGTCGGGCTCCGGATGGTCTTG
>JAJRWW010000679.1 GCA_024276595.1 Myxococcota bacterium | reverse complement strand
GTACCGCGATGAGTACTTCCGGCGTTTTGGCTACTTTCGCACCGAGTACGAGGTGTACGACACCGATCGCGGCGTGCTGGAGTCCCAAAAGAAGTACTTTGCCAACAAGTGGGACGTGGGCTGCTACGAGGACGAGAGCACCGGGGAGCAGTACTGCAAGAAGATCATCTACTACATGTCCCCATCCATGCCCACCCGGGAGGAGGACCCGGACCTGTACGAGTGGACCCTGGACGTGATCAACTCCTGGAACGAGGCCCTGCAGGAGGCCACGGGGAGGACGGACCAGATCTTCGAGCTTAGGGAGAACGAGCCCCTCCTGGACGAGGACGGAGAGCCCATCTACGACGCCGACGGCAACATGCGCTATCGGTATGAGTTTGGTGACATCCGCTACAGCTTCATCAACTACATCACCAAGCCCCAGCGATCGAGCCCCTTTGGTTACGGCCCCTCCACTCCGGATCCCGACACCGGGGAGATCATCAACGGGAGCGCCAACATCTACGGCTTCGTGCTGGACCGGATCGTGACGCGCGCCATGGACTACTTCGACATGGTCGCGGGCAACTGCACCTACGAGGACGTCATGGCCGGCCACTACTGGAACGAGGAGACCGGTCGCTGCGACGGTGGGAACCCGGGCATTGTGGCCAAGGACGGCGGCGGCCAGCGCTTCCGCACAAACTTCGTGACCCCGGCCCTGGCCACCTCCTACTGGCCCAAGGGGCGGACGAATCGTCCCAGTCAGCGCATCGACCGCCAGCTTCACGAGGCAATGCGTCCTGTGGCCAGGGAGATCTTCACCGTCCGGCAGCAGGAGAAGAGGCCCCTGGACGTGGGCAAGTTCTCCTTTACTGCCGGTACGCCCTACGAACGGATGATGGTGCCCAACGCATCCTTCGGCTCCACCTTCCCCGGCGCTCGCACGGTGGACGAGGTCATCGATGGCTGGGCCATGGGAAGCCGCCTCAGCGAGGCGGGGCTCTTTGGCGTAAAGGGGATGCTGGACAAGCGCCACGGCGGGCGGCACTGCATCCTCGAAGAGGATCACTACGACACGACCATCCTGGCCTTCATCGAGGAGATGAAGGACAAGTCCCGTGACGAGGTGAAGCGGGAGCTGCGTCACTGGCTCTACTACACCACGCTCCTGCACGAGGTGGGGCACACGGTGGGCCTGCGCCACAACTTCAAGGCCTCGGTGGACAAGCCAAACTTCCCCAACGAGTTCCACGTTGCCTACAACGACTACTGGGGACAGGTGGAGGCCCTGCGGGATCAGTACCAGGAGGCCATCGAGGCCGGAGACGCCTCCGCCTACAACGCCTATGTGAACGCCGTCAACAGCATCGCCAGCCCGCACTATCGTTGGGGCACCTCGTCGATCATGGACTACGGCGGGATCTTCGACGAGTGGCACCCCGGGCTCCCCTCCTACGACAGGGCTGCGATCCTGTTCGCCTACGGCAACAAGATCGAGGTGCGAGAGGACCAGCAGTGGGTGGTGAAGGAGTACGAGGAGGGCGACTTCGTCAAGGACGATCCGTACGACTACTCCGCGCCCAGCCAGTCTGGGAGGGTCGTGCGCTACTACATGAGCTGCTCGGATGAGCGGCGCTGGGACGACTTCTTCTGCCAGATCTGGGATCGGGGCACCACCGCCACGGAGATCATGCGCAACTGGATTCGAGACCAGTATCGACGCTACTTCTTCATCAACTTCAAGCGCGATCGGGTCAACTTTGGCAACTTCACCAGCTACTACATTCGGAAGTGGTTCTACGACTACATGATGTACGCCAAGGCCTTTGCCCAGATAACGGTTCACAACATCTGGTACGACGAGTTCTGGGACTCCCTCTGGGACGGCCTGGATGCCATCAACGACGGGCCGGAGACCAGGGAGATGGTCCCCGGGTACACCCGCGCGGGAGGCGAGGACCTGCTGCGCGCCTCCTTTCTCTTTTACTACTACCTCATGTACGACGTGCTCGAGCGCCCCGACTACGGCCTGTACGAGCTGGTTTACGACGACCAGGGCAAGAAGTACTGGGAGTCCACCGAGCCTCAGTACACCAACGCCGACTCCATCACCGCCACGGTGGATCCGGGGCCCGGCTGGGGCTGGCAGGACCGCTGGGACAGCCAGTATGACCACACGATCTACTACGACAAGCTCATTCGAATGGGCGTTGAGATCGACAAGATCGTCGCATACGAGATCCTCTCCATCCCCTGCGTGTTCAATGAGTACCTGTGGCACGAGAAGGCGAACGGAAACACCTACTGGAGCGACCTGTGGAACAATGACGGGAGCCAGCTTTGGAAGATCACACGCGCCTTCATCACCGAGCGCTACAACCACGACCAGGCCACCTGGTGCATGAACGAGCAGGGTAACATCATGGCCATGCCCGTGGACATGCTGGAAGGGGTGGCAGCGGCGGGCCTCATGGACCTGGACACCTACTCGGGCACCACCAGGTGTCTCGACGGCTACTTCCCGCTCCAGCCTGGCATGGACGATCTCTATGCCATCTATCCGATATTCTTTGGTATATCGGGCTCGCAGCACCCCTGGTACTACAACAACCTCTCCGACTACATGGACTCCCAGGTCAAGGGCGGCAACCACCGCTTCGACATCCCCTACGAGGAGGGGACGCCCGAGTACGCCGCGAACGTGGCCGAGTTCCTCAACTCCACGGGCACGAAGATCTACCAGGCGGTCAACTCCGTCGACGGCCTGAGCGTCAGCTATCAGCTAGTGGACAAGGCCCAGCGGGTCTCCAACCGGATCCGCCTGGCCCAGGACTGCGACAACGGCGTGATCCCGTCGCCCTACGAGGGCACCGTGGGCACCCACGGGCGCGACTGCAGCGAGGTCTCCCTGTGCTACACCGGCTCCAACACCCCCGCCTGGTGCGACGAGGAGGGCTGGGACAGCGGCTTCACCCTGGAGGCCATCGCCTGGCGCGTCCCCGACCGCATCGAGGCCATGCTCATCATGATGCAGGACATGATCGACCTGGCGGGGCACTACGCGTGGAGGACTCCTGGCTACCTGGATCCCCCCTGATCTCTCGTCCGGTGGTGATGGCCTAGCTGTAGAGGGCCTTTCTCAGGAGCTTGGCGAGGCCCGAGGGGGAGTAGGGTTTTTGGATGAACCCCGCCAGCATGTCGTCCTCGGTGTAGCGGCTGGCGAGTTCCTCCGCGCTGTAGCCGCTGGAGAGGATCACTCGCACGTTGGGGGAGATCTGCCGGAGGCGCTGGAGGCACTCGCGCCCGTCCATTCGGGGCATTGTCTGATCCAGCATCACGCAAACGAAGCGATCGGGATCCTTTCTGAAAGCTTCCAGGGCCTCCTGGCCGTCACGCGCGGTCACCACCTGGTAGCCCAGCCGCTGCAGCATGCGCCCTCCCACCAGGCGCACCGTCTCCTCGTCGTCCACCAGCAGCACCGTGCCACCAGCCCCCAGGGCCAGGCTGTCCCCTGATGGCTCCCGGTGCTTTCTGTCGGCCGGATCGGCGGTGGGCAAGAGCACCCGGATGGTGGTGCCTCGCCCGGGCTCGCTGTGCACGTCGATGGCTCCCCGGTGGCCGCGCACGATGCCCAGCACTGCCGCCAGGCCGAGCCCCCTGCCGCTGAACTTGGTGGTGAAGAAGGGCTCGAAGATGCGCGCCGTGGTGTCGGGGTCCATTCCATGACCGGTGTCGCTCACCTCCAGGTAGGTGTACTCCCCCTCGGGCAGGTCGTCGTCCAGGAAGGTCCTCTGGAGGTAGCTGCGGTCGCAGAAGGTGACCCCGGTGGATATGCGGATCGTGCCGCTCCGATCCCCGATGGCCTCCGAGGCGTTGGTGATGAGGTTCATGATGATCTGGCGGAGCTGGGTGATGTCCACCTCCACCGGAGGCGCGCCCTGGGCGAAGTCCGTGCGCAGGATCACGGTCTTGGAGATGGAGACCTCCAGGAGGTGCAGCATTGACTCCACTACCTCGGGGAGGTCCACCACCTCGATGACGAAGCGCCCCCGGCCGGAGTAGGCCAGCATCTGCCCGGTGAGCTCCTTGGCCCGGAGGGCGGCTGTCTCGATGCCCATGAGAGCCTCGCGGATGGGCGAGCGCGGGTCCACGTCCATGAGCGCAAGCCCCGCGTTGCCCAGGATCCCCATGAGCAGGTTGTTGAAGTCGTGGGCGATACCTCCGGCCAGGACGCCGAGGCTCTCGAGCTTCTGCGCCTGCTGGATCTGGGCCTCGAGCTGCACCCTCTGCCGCTCGGCCTCCTTCCGCTCGGTGATGTCGGGGAAGGCCACGAAGCTGGCGATGACCTCCCCTCGGGAGTTGCGGATGGGCACCCCGTCCACCGAGGCCCAGCGCCTGGAGCCGTCCTTGCGAAGGATACATATCTCCACGTTACAACTGGCCTCTCCGGCCATGGCCCTGGTGATGGGCAGCTTGTCCAGCGGTATCTCGTTGCCGTCGGCGTCCAGGTGCTTCCAGGAGATGGGGTGGGTGAGCAGGTTGAGGCCCCGTCGCCACTCGGGGTCGTCGGCAACGCCCAGCAGCTCGCGGCAGGCCTCGTTGATTATCTCGAGGGTGCCGTCGGGCAGGGCCACTGTCATGGGAATCGAGGACTGGGCGATGACCGCGTCCAGCAGGTACTGGAGGCGAGCGAGCTGCTCCTCCGCCTCCCGGCGCTCGGTCACGTCCCTGCAGAAGGCCAGCACCCGACCTCGCTCCAGCAGCACCGCGCTCATGGAGAGCCAGACGATGCCACCGTCCTTTCTGGCTATGGGGTACTCGCCGATGCCGGTGCCAGTCTCCCTCACCGAGTCGATGTGCTCCGAGCCGCTGGGGAGCTGATCCTCGCTGGGCGCCAGGTCCGTCATGGTCATGTCGAACAGCTCCTCGGCCAGGTAGCCGGTCATGCGGCAGGCGGCCGGGTTGACGTCCACGAAGCGGCCTGAGGCGTCGGCCACGAAGATGGCCTCGGGGGCGTTGCTCACGTACACCCTAAAACGTCTCTCCGCCTCCCTGAGGGCGTCCTCGGCGGAGAGGCGGGCGTTGTCCACCTCCTCGAAGCTCGCGACCTTTTTCCGGAGCTGGGCGAGCTCTGCCAGAAGGTCGTCCTGCTTCAGGCTGCTCTCGTCGGCCATGCGCTTTTCCTGTCACCAGCGAGCTGCCGGGGGGCCTCCAGTCAGATCACGACCAGAGCCAGCAAGCATCGTTACTGGGAAGATTCCATAGTGGGTGGATCTGGTCCCTTCCCTATACCCAGAGATGAGGCGGGCTCTTGCCGGACGCTCACCAACTGGACTCCAGTCTCCCGACTATACACCAAAAAGAGCCATCTTGGGCAACTGTTGGATCTCGGTCAGAGGTTGTCGGGGAGGTTGACATTAGCTGTATCGTGGTGGTATCTGGACAGGCCTTTTGGCGTGCTTATTAATGGATGAAAGGAAAAGATCCCATGAAGAATCGTTATCTC
>JAJRWW010000069.1 GCA_024276595.1 Myxococcota bacterium | reverse complement strand
TCCACCGCCGAGCTCGTGATGCAGCTCATCTTCGATGAGCAGGTCGGAGTGCAGGGTTCCAGCGCCACCTTCGTGGGCGACCCGGCAGGCTACCCCAGGGAGGTGATCGCCAACGAGGATGGTGAGCTTCCGGGACACGAGCTGCTCTGGCGCCAAGACCGGACCTTTGACGGCAACACCTTCAACTGGTTCCGGCGAGACGTCTTCCTTCGCGGCCTGGCGGGCCGGGTGTACCATCTGAAGTTCTTCTCCATAGACGCGCTGGACAGACCGGAGTTCAACCTGATCATCTCTACCTTCCGGGAGGGCCCTGCGGAGGACGATGGAATTGGCTGCCCCTGCCGGGACGAGCACGACCCCTCCAACCCGGGACAGCAATGCTGACACCCACTGCGAACCGGGCCCGCCGCAGGACAGGCGGGCCCCACCTGCCTGGTCCGCGTGGGCTCCTGCTGTGCATCGAAGAACCTGTGGTAGTGCTCTGCTGCTCCCTGTTTCTCCTTGTGTGCGCATCCGGCTCGGCTGCTGCGACCCCGGAGAGGTCCGCGGCCCCAGCGAGCGCCGCGACTCCGGAGAGATCCGCGGCCCCAGCGAGCGCCGCGACTCCGGAGAGATCCGCGGCCCCAGGGCGCCCATCCACGCCATCCTGGGACCAGGTCGACGATCCGGGCATAGCACGTGCCATCGAGGGCGTGCTGCAAGAGGCCCGAACCGGCAGCTTCGCCCCCCTTGGGACCGGCCCCCATGGCGCTCGATTTCGCCTCTATTACAAGAGCTTCCAGTTCCTCTGTGCCCTGAAGTCTCCCGCCTGCCTGTACAACGGCATGGGGATGATGTTCTACCCGACCGCCTGGATGGACTCCTAGGGGTTCTGGCGCGCCTTGCGGATCGGCATCGGCCTCATGGGCGCGGGCGAGTCCAGTCAAGACCGCAGCAAGTGGTGGCAGCACAACTTCGGCCTGGAGGTGAGCCTCGCCCTGGGTCTACAGTATCCTGCCCGGTTCACACCGTACGGGGAGCTGGTTGTTGGCCTGGGCGCCCTGCACCACAACATCTACAACAAGGACTTCATCGACTTCGCCTACTCCGTGGGCATCGAGGCCGGCCTCGAGGTCTACCTGACGGGCCACCTGCACCTGGCGGCGGCTTTTGGCTGGCGCAGATCGCTGGTGAACGCCGGCGCGGGCACCTTCTACGCCGATAGCTGGACCGTCTCGGTGGGCTTCGGGCTCTAGTGGACCGATCCGTTCGTTTTTGGCTTTTTTCGCAACCACTCGGCCCCCCGGGGAGATAACCAGGGCAAGCGGAGGCGGCAGCCATGAGCAAAAGAAGCTCCGGCGGTGAACCCACCGAGCAGCCCACACCAAAGAAGCTCAGGGACGCCAGGCGGCGCGGCCAGATTCCCAGGAGCGCCGAGCTGGGAGGCTTTGCAGTGTTTGCTGCGGTGGCGGGCACCCTCGCGGTGACCGGCGCGGGCATGGCAACCACCCTGGCGCGTTTTACCCGTGACTGTATTCGGGGAGCTCCAAGCTACGGGGCAGAGTCCGCCTGGGCAGTGCTCCACAGGGCCGTCTCCACTATTGGATGGGTCCTGGGTCCGGCTCTCCTCGCCGCCGTGCTGGCCGCCCTGGTGAGCGGTAGCGTCCAGGCCCGCGGGCTGCTGACCTTCAAGCCGCTGGCGCCCAAGCTCGAGCGTCTGAACCTGATGCGGGGTCTGCGACAGATCTTCGGCCTGCGCAAGCTCGTCGACACGGCGCGCCTGCTTTTGGGCCTGGCCGCTCTCGCGGCTGTGGTCTGGACGACCCTGGCCGAGGCTCTGCCATCCCTGCTGCGCCTGTCCGGTGCCAGACCTGAAACGCTGGCAACCGAGCTGACGCGCTGGTGCAAGGCTCTCGCGTGGAGAGGTGGGCTGGTGCTTGCGGTGGCAGCGACGGTGGACTACGCGCTCGCAAGGCGTCGGCACACCAAGGACCTGATGATGACCAAGGAGTAGGTGAAAAGAGAGCACAAGGAGGCAGAGGGCGACCCCCAGCACCGGGCAGAGCGAAAGCGCCTGCACCGGGAGATATCGGAGCACGACATGGTGGAGCAGGTACAAAACGCCGACTTCGTGGTGGCCAACCCGACCCACGTGGCGGTGGCCATGAGGTATGATCAGGCCAGGCGAGGCTCGGCCCCACGGGTGGTGGCCAGGGGCCACCGGCTCCTGGCGGAGAGGATCAAGCAGGTGGCCCGCGCCGCGGGAGTGCCTGTAGTGCACGACGTCTCCCTGGCCAGGAGCCTGGCCGAGCTGGAGCCGGGCGACGAGATCCCCGAGTCCCTGTACGAGGCCGTGGCAGCCCTGCTGCGAGCCCTGCAGGCGGAGTCCGAGAGAGCCTCACATGCGCATGAGTAGCCCTTCCATGCTCCAGCCTCTGCCAGGTGCGACCAGCGGTCTCCCTTTTCGCCGGCCGGTCTCGTCCGCGCAAGCCCACCTGAGGCCGGGGCCGAGGGGGACCGCCCCCATGCGGCAGCAAAGACGCCAGCGGCAGCAACAGGCGCCCAGCTCTGCCCGGCCAGAGATCCCACAGCAGCACCGGAGAACCACCCGAAAAAGAGCAATCCGCCCCATGGCCAACACCGCCTTTCGGGCGCTGCGCAGGAACCTGGCTCGCCACCGCCAGCACCTGAGCAGACGCCACCTGTCCAGCTCGGACAGGCGAGACCTCGAGATCTCCCTGGCCACCCTGTGCCAGGAGCTCCGGGCTCACAACGCCATGCGCGCACGCATGGCGACGGTGCTCATGGGCTGAGCACCTGCGCCGCTGCCTCACCGGGTGCGGCCCAGCACGGACATCCCCCGGCCCAGGGCTGGGCCCGCCCACCGGGAGACATTGAGCGGGCTTGTGGTCGGGCTCCGACGGGTTTACACAGTACACGATGAGCAGCGATCTCCTCTCGGGTCCGGGCGGCACCGGCGACCCTGACGCCCACAAGGGGCCGGAAAGCTCGCCAGGGGACGGCGACCACCCCTTGCGCCACGTGGCAGTCTGTCTCGTGAAGCACGGCCTGGAGCCCCTGGTGTACCGAGTCCCCGCGTCACTGCAGGGGATCTGCAGGCCGGGGATGCGCGTGGAGGTTCCACTGGGCCGCGCCAAGAGAGTTGGGTACGTCCTCGGAGAGGCTCATCCGCCAGAGGGTCAGACCCTTCGCGACATCACCGACGTGCTGGATCCCGAGCCCATAGTCACCCAGGAGCAGCTCCGCCTCGCCCAGTTTGCGGCACGCTACTACATGTCGCCCCTGGCGGAGGCCCTCCGACTAACCCACCCTGCGGGTCTGGACATGGTGGCCCACCGGGACGCAACGCTCACCACCGAGGGAAAGCTGGCCCTGGAGAGGGCCAGCTCCATCCTGGAGGTGCAGGGCCTGGAGCTGACCGCCTTGGAGCACAGCCTCCTTGGGGAGCTGACCCGAGGCCCCGTGGACTCGACCCGGCTGCTGGCCAGGGTCAAGGAGGCCCGCCACAACCACATCAACGTCCTGTGCCGGAGGGGGCTGATAACCCTCGCCGAGCGTGACTACCGGCCCAGGGTGCCGGAGGCCACCGAGCCATGGGTGCGCCTGGCGCCTGGTGGGCTCGACGGCCTGGACCTGGACGCCCTGCGCCGGCGAGCCCCCAGGCAAGCCCAGCTCCTTGCCAAGCTCGTCGCCGCCGCGGCAGAAGGCCATGGGGAGGGAGTCCCCGTGGCACGCCTGCGAGCCACCGACCCCGGCGTACGGTCCCGGATCAACGCCCTCAAGAGCCAGGGCAGGCTGCTGGAGGAGCAGCACTCGCGACGGCGGGATCCAATGGCCAATGTCCCCATCCAGCCCCACCCGGTCCCGAGCCTGAGCCTGGACCAGGCGCAGGCAGTGACGGTGCTGAGCGCCGCCCTCCGGGCTGAGGGGTTCCACGCCTTCCTCCTGCATGGGGTCACGTCCAGCGGCAAGACCGAGGTCTACCTGCAGGTGATCCGCCAGGCCATGGACACCGGCCGAGGTGCCATCGTGCTGGTGCCAGAGATAAGCCTGACCCCTCAGCTCGCCAGCAGGTTCCGCGCTCGCTTTCCAGAGGGAGTGGCGGTGCTGCACAGCGGCCTCGGACCTGGCCAGCGACAGGATGAGTGGCAGAGGGTTCGCCGGGGGGATGTGCGGCTCGTGGTGGGCGCCCGCTCCGCCCTCTTCGCGCCGGTGGAGCGCCTAGGCGTGGTTGTGGTGGACGAGGAGCACGACACCTCCTTCAAGCAGGAGGATGGGCTGCGCTACAACGCCAGAGACCTGGCCCTGGTCCGGGGACAGCAGGCAGGGGCGCTGGTCCTCCTGGGCTCGGCCACTCCGTCGCTGGAGTCCACCCGAAACGCCGAACGTCAGAAGCTGGGACGCCTCTCGCTGCCCACCAGGGCCACTCCCCAACCCCTGCCCAAGGTGGAGATAATCGACCTGAAGACCTACCGCCTCGATCCTGAGGGGGTGCTCACCGCGCCCCTGGCTGAGGCCCTGACCGAAACCCTCGCCGCGTCGAGACAGGCGATCCTGTTTCTCAACCGCCGTGGGTTCGCCCCCTTCGTTCTGTGCGTGGCCTGCGGCCAGCCCATGCGATGCCCCCACTGCAGCGTGTCGCTGACTCTCCACAAGGGACGCCGCCTGCTGGTGTGCCACTACTGTGGCCATCAGGTCCGTCCCACGAGCCGCTGCCCGGCCTGCGGAGCAGAGAACATGCGGGCCATGGGCCTGGGCACCGAGCGGGTGGAGGAGGTCCTGCGGACCAGGTTCCCTGGAGCGCGCATCGCGCGCCTGGACCGGGATACGGCGCGGGGGAGCCGCCTGCACCGCATCCTGGATGCCACCGCCACAGGTGAGATAGACATCCTGGTGGGCACCCAGATGGTCACCAAAGGTCATGACTTTCCTGGGGTCACCCTCGTGGGGGTGGTCCACGGGGACCACGCCCTGCACATGCCCGACTTTCGCGCCTCGGAGCGCACATTTCAGCTCCTGTGCCAGGTCTCGGGAAGGGCGGGGAGGGGTGACACACCGGGGCGGGTACTGGTGCAGACCTACAACCCGAACCACCACGCCATCACCTGCGCCCAGTCCCACGACTACGACGGCTTCTATCGCGCGGAGATGCGCTTCAGGCGGGAGCTGGGATACCCTCCGGAGGGTCACCTGGTGGCGGTGCGCTTTGAAGCCAGGGACCCGGAGGCAGTGATCGCCACAGCCAGGGGAACGGCCGATGCCTGCAAGGGCGTCGAAGGAGTGACCCTTCTGGGACCAGCGGAGGCGCCCCTGGCCCGGCTGAGGGGCCGAACGAGGTGGCAGCTCCTGCTGAAGGGGCCTCGCCGCCAGGATGTGCACATGGCCGCCGCCGCCGCCCTGGCCTACAAGCAGACCCAGGTCCCCGAGGGGGTCCGCGTCATCATCGACGTGGACCCCCAGTCCATGCTGTAGCCGGCTCCGTTCTCTGATAGTATCTGCGCCCATGGAGCGTCCGCTCATGATAGTCGGCGGTGACGAGGCCGTACGGGTGCTCGAGCTCCTCGCCTCAGACGGCTACGTGACGGTCCACTCCACGCCGGGAAAGATGGTGGCAGAGCTGGCGCGCCTCAAGCCCAAGGTGCTGCTCTTCGAGCTCGCACTCGAGAGCAAGGGGGTAGAGGATCTCATCCAGCGGATCCAGGCCACGGCCTACGGGGCGGTGGTGCCCATAGTCTTTTTTGGGCCTCCCCCTGGGCCAAACCCTGCAGAGGTGGTCGTGCTGGGAGGCGACCTTTACCTGCCCACACCGGTGGACCCCGCCGAGCTGAAGGCCTGCGTCAAGAGGCTGGCCGGCGGCCCGCCCGCGGCCCTGGAGCCCGAGCTGGAGCCCGGACGCTCCTTCGCCTTCGAGGGGAGCGAGGAGCCCTCCGCAGGTCTCCCCACCGAGGTCGAGCCTGGAGCGGGCTCGCATCCCCCATCAGGCCACGGCGACCCGGCTCCCGGCCACGGCGACCCGGCTCCCGGCCACGGCGACCCCTCTCCCAGGCCCGAGCCATCCGAGCCTGAGCAGCTAGAGACGCCGGGGAGGCCCGCGCCCATCGACCTCCCGTGGAACGACCTGGCGGAGCGGCGCCCTCCCAAGGCTCCCCATGACCCCATGGACGACCAGGGAGCCGACCTGCTCGAGCGAGCCATGGAGGAGGATCTCTTCCTGGACCCCAGGGAGATGGCGCTCACAATCACCACCATGGTGCCGGAGATGTCGGCGGCCGAAGATCTCCAGCCCCCTCGGGGCTCCCCTGGGGACGCCCGGCGAGACCAGGACGCAGGGCCCGATCCTCTAACCATGAGCGGGGACCCTTCGGAGGTGGAGGCCATTGTCCAGGAGCTCATGGGGCCAGGGGGTGAAGGGGACACGGTCGCAGTGCGGATCCGTCGCACCATCGACGCCTTCGAGGAGAGGTTCATCGCTCCCGGGATCGAGAATGGGGGCTCGGGGCGCCATGGACCTTCCCCCAGTCAACAGGCATCCAGCACCCTCCCGGGCGCCCCGGCCCTGCCGGAGGAGGACGGCATCGACCTGGACGCCCTGGACCACGTGGATGACTCTGAGGGAGACTACACAGAGGACCCGGAGCGCGTCCTGCAACAGCTAGAGGACGACCTTTCAACCGGCGACGCGAGCTCCGCCACGGCCACCCCACCTCCGGTCAGCCCGGGCGGCACCGAGGTCTCCCGGGAGAACAGCCTTCCACCCGAACCCACTGGAGAGGATCTCCGCGCGAGAGGCTCGCCGGACGGGGACGACTCTCCTTCTTTCACTCCCGCACCCTCTGACGCCTACATGGAAGCGCGGGACGTGCCCGCCCCCCAAGGGGCCGCCGGGAGCAGGAGCGCCCCCATCGCCTCGCCCTACGACCTGCCTCCGGTGGTCTCGGACCAGGGCTTCGAGCATGACCTCGCCACCCACGGTCCGGGAGACGTGGTGGACACGGTCTTGGGCCGACGCACTGCCGTGCACATCAACCCCTCTGGTGGCGAAGGGGCACTCCTCCCTTCCGCCGGGCAGGGCGCCGCTGGCGACACCCAGCCCGCCAAGCGAGCGGCCAGCGCCAGGGGCCCTCTTCCAAGGCATCCATCTCCTTCGCCAGAGAGGCTCCAGCTCGACTCGGAGCCAGGCCCTGCACCGCAGGACCACGAGCCGCCGGCGCCCTCCACGCGCCTCCAGTACGAAGGAGCAGGGGACGTCCCCCCTGATGGGGCCAGGCCAGCGCCAGAGGATCTCCTGCCGAGGGATCCGCCCGATGAGCTCCGGCAGGGCTCACTCCAGGAGATGGACCCGGCCACGTTGATCCAGGCCATGGCCTCCCTGGAGCTCTCTGGAGCCCTGGAGATCAGCCACCCGGAGGGTCGCTACGAGCTGCACCTCCACCGCGGTCGCCTGCGACTGGCCCAGTCCTCCCGCATAGAGGAGAGCATGTTGGAGATGCTCCGTCGACAGGGCCGAATATCGGACGACCAGCGTCGACAGGTGGCCCAGGAGCTGACCTCTGGTCGCAGGGCCGGAGCGGTGCTCCTCGACCGGGGCTGGATCAAGCCCGCCGAGCTCATCCCAACCGTACGCCAGCACCTGGAGGACCTTGTGTACGCCATCTTCGCCCTGGAAGATGGGACGTTCCGCTTTGACGCCAGCCGCCCCCTGCCCGAGGAGATCGTCTACCTGGAGCGCCCGACCGCTGCCCTGGTGCTGGAGGGTGTGCGGAGAAAGTACACCGTGGCGCGGATCCAGCGACTCGTGGGCAGCTCCCAGATCGCCCCGGTCAAGCTCCCGGCGGCGGACGAGTCGATCCTGGCCGGGTCCAACCTCAGCGGCCGTGACTGGCGTCTCATGGATGCGATGGATGGACGCCGAACGGTTGACCAGATCTCCACCGAGCTGGGCGTCGCCCCACAGGATCTGTGGACCCTGGCCTGGGGCCTGGCCTCCCTCGGCCTGGTGAAGCTGCACCGGCCAGGGGCCGAGGTGGAGCCTCGCGCCACCGAGCGTCTCCCCTCCCCCCCGGGCAACCTCGAGCCCGGCGCCATGGAGCCCGGCGCCGCGGAAGGACCTCCACGGGACCTGGATCTGGACGTGGAGAGAGTCCTCAGCCGTCATCGGCTGGTGCGGGAAGGCGACTACTTCGCCTGCCTGGGGGTCGCCCCGCAAGCCTCGCCACACGAGCTGCGCCGCGCCTACGACCAGACCCTCTCCCTCTTCGACCCGCACAGGCTCCACCCGGCCGTGCGCACCCGGTACGCCCAGGAGCTGGAGGAGATCCTGGAGGTTGTCCACGAGGCCTTCAGCGTGCTCAGCGACGAGCCTCTCCGGGATGCCTACCGCGCCCGGGTGACCACCACCAGCTCCTCGGGTGAGGACCAATGACCCAGACGCCGGCACGACTACGAGTCCTGTACATGGGCTCTCCCAGCTTCGGCGCCACCGTGTTGGAGGCGCTGGCAGAACGACACCATGTCGTCGCGGCTGTGAGCCAGCCCGACCGCAGGGCGGGGCGAGGTCGCAAGCTCACCCCACCACCGGTGAAGGTGACCGCCCTGGAGCACGACATCCCAGTGCTCCAGCCAGTCGCAGTCAGGACCGACGCCTTCCAGCGGGAGATCGCCGCCCTGGAGCCGGACGTGGCGGTGGTGGCTGCCTACGGTCGCATCCTCCCCCTGCGGGTGCTCTCCACCCCTCGGCTGGGCTCGTACAACGTGCACGCATCCTTGCTGCCATGGGGCCGAGGCGCTGCCCCCATCCAGTGGGCGATCATAGAAGGCCTGCGCCGCACCGGAGTGACCATAATGCGCATGGACGAGGGCATGGACACAGGTGACATCGCCCTTCAGCGCTCCACAGAGATTCGCCCCACGGACACTGCGGGCACTCTCTCTGAAAGGCTGGCCACCTTGGGTGCGGACGCCATGCTGGACGCCCTGCAGCAGCTCGCCCACGGGACATTGACGCTGACCCCCCAGCAGGCAAGCTCGGCCACGGTGGCCCGCTCCCTGACCAAGGAGGACGGCTGGCTGGACTTCGCCGCTCCGGCCCACCGGGTCTCTTGCAGGGCCCGAGGGGTGGACCCCTGGCCCGGAGCCCGGGCTCACCTGGAAGAGGGCCCCATAAAGCTGTTCGGGCCCACGGTCACCCATGGCAGCGGCCCCCCAGGCACCCTGCTGGCCCTGGAGGAGAAGGGCCTCCAGGTGGCCTGCGGCCAGGAGGCCGTATCCTTCGCCGAGGTGCAGCTCCCCGGTCGCAAGCGGCTCCCGGCAGCGGCGGTGATGGCCGGGCGAAAGCTGCGGATAGGTGATGTCCTGAGATGATCCCCGTGGCAAACGGGCGGGACGCCGCCCTGCTCGCGTTGGAGCAGGTCGAGCGAGGCGGGGCCTTCGCCTCCGTTGCTCTGGACCGGATCCTGGCCGCGAGCTCCCACCTGGTCCCGGCCGAAGGGGGCCTGGCCACGGAGCTGGTCTACGGTGTCCTGCGCAACCAGGCGCGCCTGGACCGCGCCCTGCGCCCGCTGGCCAGCCGGGGTCTCAAGCGCGCTCACCCCGTCACGCGCCGAGCTCTTCGCCTGGCGGCGTTCCAGATCTTGATGCTAGACAGGATCCCCACCTCAGCCGCAGTCAACGCCGCGGTGGAGGTCGTGGGCAGGGCGGTGGACAGGAGGGCGGCGGGGTTCGTCAACGCTGTGCTGAGGCGCCTCTCCCGGGAAGGGGAGCCTCCTCTGCCGGATCCTGACCGACATCCCATGCGCTACCTCCAGGAGGCGACATCGCTCCCCGGGCCCATCGCCGCGCTGGTGCTCGAACGTCTCCCGGCCCCCCAGGCGGTGAAGCTGGGAGATGCGCTGCTCGTGCGGCCCCCGGTCACAGTGCGCTCCAACCAGCTCCTGCAGGATCGCGACGAGCTGGCGCGCTCCCTGGGCGCCGCCCACCCGAACGTCAGCCCGAGGCCCACTCGCCACTCCCCCGACGGCCTGCACCTGCAAGGGGCGGCGATCCTGCGGCGCTCGGAGCTTTTCACCGACGGCGCCATGGAGATCCAGGACGAGGCAGCGCAGCTAGTGACCCACCTGCTGGCTCCCCTCCCGGGAGAGCGCGTTCTGGACGCGTGCGCGGGTCGGGGAGGCAAGACCCTGCACCTGGCGGCCCTGACCGGCGACAGGGCAGAGCTAGTGGCCGCGGACTCCTCGGAGGGCAAGCTGGGCGAGCTCAGGCGCCGCGCCCAGCGGGCGGGGCTCGCTCCCCTCCGCTGCCTCCAGGTGGACCTGGCCGAGGACCCCGAGGGTGCCGGAGCACCGCTGCTAGCTGAGCCGAGGGGCCCCTTCGACAGGGTGCTCCTGGATGCTCCCTGCTCGGGCCTGGGAGTGCTGAGACGCCACCCGGAGTCCAAGTGGCGCTTCCACCCCAGGCGCATGGACTCCCTGGTGTCCCTCCAGAGGAGGCTGCTTCACCGCGTTGCCTCCCTGGTGCGCCCGGGGGGCCTGCTGGTGTACGCGGTGTGCACCTTCACTCTGGCCGAGGGGCCCGAGCAGGTGCGATCCTTCCTGGAGGACCACCCCCATTTCCGATCCGAGCCACCCCCATGCGGAGCTGAGGTTGACTGGCAGGCTCTCGCTGACGACGGGGGAGATGCCGTTCAGACCTGGCCCCACCGCCACGGCTGTGACGCCTTCTTCATGGCCCGCCTGCGGCGAAAGGAGCCACTGTGAGACCAGGCATGGGCCCGGTGGAAGGAGCGCCCCCTCCGCAGGCGGCCAGGAGGGAACCGTTTACGCAGACCTCGCTTCGCTGTACAAAAGGGACGATCTGGCTGCCACCCCCAGGAGGTCTCCCATGCCCCGCGAGGTCACAATTGCACCATCCATCCTGAGCGCGGACTTCGGCCACCTGGCCCAGGACGTCGCCGCTGTTGCAGAGGCGGGCGCCGACTGGATCCACTTCGACGTCATGGACGGCAGGTTCGTCCCCAACATCACCGTGGGACCGGATGTGCTCGCCGCCGTGAAGGCCGCCACATCCATCCCCATGGATGTCCACCTGATGATCCGTGAGCCTGAACGACACATCGAGGCCTTCGCCAGAGCTGGCGCCGACGTGATCACTGTTCACGCTGAGGCCACCACCCACCTGCATCGTACCCTCACTGCCATCAGCGACCTCGGTTGCAGAGCTGGTGTCTCCCTCAACCCTGCCACCGCTCTGGAAGCAGTGACCCACGTGCTGGATGAGATGGACCTGCTGCTCATCATGACCGTCAACCCTGGCTTCGGCGGCCAGCGCTTCATCGAGCCCATGCTGAGCAAGGTGTCCGACGCCGCCGATCTGCTCGCCTCTGTGGACCGAGAGATCCACCTGGAGGTGGACGGCGGGGTAACCGTCTCCAACATCGCCGCCGTGTGCCAGGCGGGTGCCACGGCAGTGGTCTCGGGGAGCGGCATCTTCAAGACCGCCAGCTACGCCGAGACCATCAGGGAGATGCGCTCCCTGGTGTCGAGACCGTAGGCAGCCCCCCTTCCCCGTGTGACAGCCCATCGGTGAGGGACACCACGCCCGCGGTGCCCGACGCACGCCTCCCCTTGGAGCGCAGGGTCGGATCTCGACTCCAGAGCAGCGCCCTCACCCAGAAGGCGGAGATGAGGTTCGAAAAGAGCCCCCCAACCAGCAGCGACGCCCACACCGCCTCCACCGAAGCACCGAAGACGAACACCGCGACATAGGCGATGGGCACCCCTATGGCGAGCACCCGCACGGCCGTGATGATCAGGGAGGGCACTCCGTAACCCAGCCCCTGGAGGATCTTGCCAGAGGTGGCTCCGAAGGCCAGCATGGGGTACATAAACAGCATGTAGGCCAGGTAGGTCTTGCCGACGGCCACGGCCGCCTCATCCTGAATGAAGATTCGGATCACGTGGCCAGAGGAGAGAAAGGCCGTGGTGCCCACCACCACCGCGAGGGTGATCACCCACCGGTAGGTGTACAGGGCCGTGGACCGGACCAGATCTCCCCGGCCAGCACCGGCGAACATGCCAATCACGGCCACGGCGCCACCGGCCAGGCCAAAGATGGGCATGGACACGAACATGTCCACCCGCGTGGCGGCTCCATAGCCAGCCACCGTGGCCTCGCCGAAGTGGGCGAGCACTCGATTGTTGGCGGCCATGCCCAGGGCCATGATTAGCTGGCCAGCCGTCGTGGGCAAGCCGATGGTGATGAGTCCCACCAGAAGCGGCCTGTGATACCCCATGGCAGACAGGCGGAACTTCACCAGGCTTCTCCGTCGCCGCACCAGCACCCAGGCAAACACCATGATGGAAAAAAGCTGAGCGCAGGCGGTGGCCATGGCAGCGCCCCTGACGCCCAGATTCAGCCCAAAAATGAACAGCGCGTCCAGCCCCAGGTTTACCAGGGTGGCGGCGACGGAGATGTATAGCGGGATGGTCGCGTTCCCCTCCCCGGCCAGCACAGAGCGCAGGGTGGAGCCGGTGAGAAAGAGTGGCACCGTGAGAGTGATCACCTGGAAGTAGGCCCAGGCATGCTCCAGCACAGCTCCCTTTGCGCCCAGCCCTCGCAGCATGAGCCGACCGCCCAGGAGCCCACCCACCACAAACACAAGGCCCAGCGCAACCGATACGGTGATCGCGCTGGAGGCGACCCTGTCGGCCTCTGCGTAGTCCCGGCGCCCAACGGACTGGGCAACCAGCGCGGTAATGGTCACCCCGAGACCGTTGAACAGGGCAATGAGCACGAAAAACAGCGGGCCCACGAAGGTCACCGCCGCCAGGGCATCCTTGCCGATTCTACCTATGAATGCGGTGTCCACCAGCATGTAGACCGTGTGCACCGCCATCCCCGCCATCATGGGCGCTGCCAGCACCCACAGGGCTCGCCGAGGATTGGAAATGAACTCGTCGAGCCTGCTCTGGCGCTCTGCAGTGGAAGGTCTCATGACTCATCGCGGCAAGAAGGGGGGCCGTCGAGACAAGGTAACCACTGTTGGCAGCAGTTTCCAGCCCAAGTTCGGCAGCTCGGTATCCATTCACCCTCTGTCACTGCGGCGCCGATGCCAGGCTAGACCGGTCCGGGCAGGCCAGACGCCGATCCTTGACATTTGGCCGAAAAACACATCCCCTGATTCTGGGGCTGGGCCCTCCGGCCTGGGCGATGGCGGGCACCAGCTCCTCCAGCAGCGCTCCAGTGCCTGGCGCTCTGGAAAAGCGGACCACAAGCCCCCAAGGGCACAGGAGAGTGGCATGAGCAAGCGAATAGTTGTGGGCCTCGACCCTTCGGAGCACTCCCAGATGGCCCTCAAGGTGGCCTGCATCCGGGCGGCCCTGTTCGAGGGCACGGTGACAGGCGTGGCGGTGGTGGATGTCCCCGGCATCGACGCCGCTGCCCGGGGGGCTGGAGTTGGGGCCGGCCACTACGCCAGGCGCTCCCGCGAGCGTCACATCCAGGAGGCCAGGAGCAAGCTCTCCGCCCTGCTGGAGGAGCTCGAGCGCACCTGCGCCGAGCACGGGGTGGCCTGCGAGCCGGTGCTGCGGGAGGGCGCCCCGGCCGAGATCATCGCCGAGGAGGCGCTCGCGGCGGACCTCATCGTAATAGGGACCAGGACCTTCTTCCACTTCGAGACCGAGCACAGCCACGGCGACACCATCAACCACCTGCTGCGGGCCCAGGCCTGCCCCATCATGGTCATTCCCAAGGAGCTGGACCTGCCCATCAAGCGGGTCATCATCCCCTACGATGGGACCCGCAAGTCCGCCCGCTCCATGCGCTCCTTCGTGGACCTCACAGCCAACCTCCCGGTGGCTCTGGACGTCCTGCTGCTCTCTGTGGACGAGGACACCGAGGAGGCCATGACAGACCTGGAGAGACCCCTCAAGTACCTGCACGCATACGGCTTCGATGTGGAGGTGAAGGTAGTGCCAGGCGACGCCAAGGAGGTGATCCGCGACGTGGCCAGAGTGAACATGCCCACCATGGTAGTGCTGGGCGCCTCCGAGAAGTCCTCCATACGGGTCGCCCTGTTCGGGAGCGTCACCAAGTCCCTGCTGGAAGATGGCACCATCCCTCTTTACGTGGCCGCCTGATGTAGGCCTGGCCCCCAACTAGCAGCGGGGGCTCCGCCACCCAGCCCTGTGCTTGCGCTCCCCCACAGGCGGTCATGGTGGCTGACCGCGGCCACAGGGGCGGTCGCGGCGGTGCCATGGGCGGCTACGGGCGCTTTCGACGGCGAAGGATGCCCAGCAGAAGCAGCGCCAGCAGCGCAGTCCCCAAGGGCGCATCACCTGGGCCGCCCTGCGCGCAGCCGCAGCCGCTCCGGGCAAGAGATGCGCCAGGGTCGGAGCAGTTGGGGGCGGTGTCGCAGTCGGCGTCATCACAGTCAACGGCACCATCCCCGTCGTCGTCCGTGCCGTTCTCGCACAGCTCTCTCCCCGCCTGGCAGAAGGCGGAGCTGACGCAGTCGGGGTCTGCACAGTCGATGGCGCCATCTCCGTCGTCGTCCGCG
>JAJRWW010000678.1 GCA_024276595.1 Myxococcota bacterium | reverse complement strand
GGTGGCACCCAGGTCGTTCGCCTCGGCCAGCTCCATGAAGTCGTCACCGACCACTTCCTGCGTAAACACTGCGCTCATCATGATCCTTACCTCGTTGCCCCTCGGGCGAGCTGTGGCTCCAATGTCGCACGGGCAGAAATAGCCCGACTGCACCCATCGGCTCTGTAGCGTTTTGGATGCGCCTCACCTCCGACAATGCAACAAGAAAAGTCAACGAGGTCTGTATCCGGCTGTTATTGCTAGGTTAAAATCGCACCCGGGTTGAGCGCTTGCCGCGGCGCGCCAAATCGCCTTGGTGCAGCAGCGAAGAGAAAAGCTGTGCACCCCGGGACCAGGATGCTACCAGGCTCTCGTGTAGTTCCCATGACGGGCTCCCTGCCCTGGCGCTGGCTCATCCACCAGCGCCACTCTCCGGGCGCCGGGAGGATCCCTGCGGGAAAGCCAGGGACTCCACCATCACGTAGGCCGCCTGGAGGTAAGAGGTGGGACAGAGGGGAAAGCACTCCTTGCAGCCGTCGCACTCCCTGGCGGCGATCTGCGGTATGAAGCAGATCTCCTTGCGCACCCCGCGGTCCACGAAGCCCACGGCGTGCTTCTGCTTCACCTCGGCGCAGTAGCGCACGCAGAGCCCGCAGTGGATGCAAAAGGAGCTCTCCTTTTCGAATCTGTTCCGGTCGGCGCCGTACTCCCGGGCCCAAACCGCCAGGGGCTCGGAGCTCGGCGCGTGCGCCAGGAGCAGCTCGATGATGGTCTTGCGGAGCCGGTCGATCTTCTCCGTCCTGGTCCGAACCACCAGACCCTCCTCGGCCAGGTACACGCAGGAGACAACCAGCCTCGCCCTACCCCGCGCCTCCACCTCCACGAGGCAGAGGCGGCAGCCGCCAAAGGGCTCCAGCCCCTCGTGGTGGCACAGCGTGGGGATCTGGATCCCTGCCCCATGGGCCGCCTCCAGGAGGGTCATCCCCGGAGCCGCCCGGACCTCCTTGCCATCCACCTGCATGGTGATCTCACTCATGGCCCTTGCCCTTTCCGACCACCGCGCGCCTCTCCTCCGGCACGGGTTCAGGGACCGGATCCCCGTAGAGCTTCATCACCGCGCCGAACCGGGATGGACACACGTCCAGACAGACTCCGCACGTGGTGCAGCGCTGCTGGTCGATGATATGGATCTTCTTCTTGTCCCCGTCGATGGCGTCGGCGGGACAGCTCCGCAGACAGATCCGGCAGCCGGTGCAGAGCTCTGGGTCGATGTAGTAGGAGATGAGGGCCTTGCAGCTCCGGGCAGGGCAGCAGCCCCGCTCGATGTGAGCCTCATACTCCTCCCTGAAATGTCGCAGGGTGCTCAGAAATGGGTTTGGAGCGCTCTTCCCCAGGGCGCAGAGGGATGCCTCGGCTGCCACCTCCGACAGGGCCTCCAGGGTCTCCATGTCTCCCCTTCGACCCTCTCCCGCGCAGATCCTCGTGAGGATCTTGGCCATCTGCCGCAGCCCCTCCCGGCAGGGCACACACTTGCCGCATGACTCGTCGGTGAGAAACTCGATGAAGTAGCGAGCCACATCCACCATGCAGGTGTCCTCATCCATGACGATCATGCCGCCAGAGCCCATCATAGAGCCCGCCGCGGAGAGCTCATCGAAGCCCACCTGCAGGTCGAGCTGCGCCTCGGGGATGCAGCCGCCAGAGGGCCCTCCGGTCTGGACCGCCTTGAACCTCTTGTCCCCCGGGATGCCGCCCCCGATCTGGTAGATGATCTCCCTGAGGGTCATCCCCATGGGCACCTCCACCAGGCCGGTGTTTCTGATCTTGCCCACAAGGGAGAATATCTTGGTGCCCTTGCTCCCCTCGGTGCCCAAGCGCGAGAACCAGTCCGCGCCGCGCTGGATGATGAGCGGCACGTTCGCCCAGGTCTCCACGTTGTTGAGCACGCTGGGCCTGTTGTACAGGCCCTTCTCGTTGGACCTGATGTACTTGGGGCGGGGCTCCCCCACCCTCCCCTCCAGGGCCGTCATGAGCGCGGTGGACTCCCCGCACACGAAGGCGCCAGCGCCCCTGTGCACCGTCACCTCGAAGTCGAAGCCAGAGCCCAGGACGCCCTGGCCCAGCAAGCCGTACTCCCTGGCCTGCTCGATCGCCATGGTCACGTTCTCCACGGCCAGGGGATACTCCTGGCGCACGTAGATGAACCCCTCGGAGGCGCCCACCGTGTAGCCGCCGATGATCAGACCCTCCAACACGGAGTGGGGGGTTCCCTCCAGCAGCGCCCTGTCCATGAACGCGCCAGGGTCTCCCTCGTCAGCGTTCACGATCACGTACCTCGTGGTCTCAGCCAGGCTCCGCGAGCCCTCCCACTTCCTTCCCGTGGGAAAGCCCGCGCCGCCCCTACCCCTCAGGTTGGACGCCTTGATCTCCTCCAGCACCTCCTCGGGAGTCATCTCGAAGAGAGCCTTCTGCAGGGCTCTGTAGCCCCCCATGGCGAGGTAGTCCTCGATCTTCTTGGAGTCGATCCGGTTGTTGACCGCCAGCAGCAACCTCTCCTGGTGGCGGTAAAATGGGATGTCGGCCTCGCGCTCCACCCGAGAGCCCGTGCCTGGAGCCTCGTACAGCAGCCGCTCCACCACCTCGCCCCCCTCGATGGCCGAGACTATCTCCGGCACGTCCTCGGGCTTTACCTGCAGGTAGCAGGTCTCCCTGGGGTGAACGACCACCACTGGCCCACGCTCGCAAAAGCCCGGGCAGCCGGTGGCCTGGGTGTCCAGTCTGGCCTCCAGGCCCCGCCGGGCGATCTCCTCCCGGAAGGCATCTACGACCTCCTGGGCTCCGTATGCCAGGCAGCCAGCGCCAGCGCAGACAGAGACGCGGGGACGGTCCGGGGCCAGCCTCACGGCCAGGTCCTCCCTGAGCTTGTCAAGATCCAGTGCCGAACCAAGCAACGCCATGGGACTCCTTTACTCGGTGCCTTCAACCACCGCTGCCGCGTTGGCAGCCGAGACGTTTCCGTGGATCTTCCCGTCCACGTCCACCACCGGGCCCAGGGCACAGCAGCCCAGGCAGTTGACCGTCTCCAGGCTGTAGCTGAGCTCGCTGTCGGTCTGCCCGGCTCGGATGCCGAGCCGATCCTCGAGCATGGAGAGGACCCGCGGGGCATCTCGAACGTGGCAGGCGGTGCCCATGCACACGTGAACCAGGTGGCGCCCCTTTGGAACCAGGCTGAAGGCCTTGTAGAAGGTCGCGATATGCCGGATCCGGGTCGAGGGGATCTGCAGACGCTCGCTCACACGCCCAATGGCCTCGCCGGGGAGCCAGTTGAGCTCTCCCTGGATGTCCAGCATGATCTGAATCAAGGAGCTCTGCTCCCCGCCATGCCTGTCGATTATCCCGTCGATACTAGCCATATCCATGGTGGCCTGCTCCTGTGAGCGCCCCTAGGCCAGGGCGTAGCAGCTTCTCTCGACGTCGTAGGTGACCAGGCCCTGCCTCGATGAGGCCCCCAGGCCCGCCGACACCTCCGCCGGCGAGAGCCCCAGAGACTCGGCGATCTCCCCCGCGGCCCTCGGCCCCAGGCGCAAGAGCGCCAGGATCTGGCTTGTGAGCAGCTTCTCGGCCACCAGGTCCCGAAAGAGCCGATCCACCTCCTCACTGGCGAAGAGCTCGTTGTAGGCCGCCTCCGACCTCTCGGGGACCCGCAGCTTCTCCCGCTCCACCAGCTTCAAAAATGGGATCACCCGCTCCGCCGCCTCCAACCTTCGGTCCAGGTCCTCGGCGCCGGGGAGACCCAGGGGGCCCAGCCCATCCACCGTGGAGACGAAGTCGGACATCACCTCGGCGAAGCGGCTCCCCTCGGAGGCGGCGATCCACTCCAGGCGTATCCGCTCTGGATCAACGCCCACGAGCCCCAGCAGCTTCCTGGCCAGGTGCAGGTTCCCAAGGGCGTCGTAGTTGCCCTCGGTGACGTAGTGGCACTCACCGGGCCAGCAACCACCAATGATCACCCCGTCCGCCCCCTTGCGGAAGGCGTGAAAGATGAAGGACAGGTCCACCCGGCCGGTGCACATGAGGCGCACGATCCGTATCTCGGTCGCATAGCTTTGTCTGGTAACTCCAGACAGGTCCGCAGCGGAGTACGCTCACCAGTTGCACAAGAACGCGACGATCTTGGGCTTGATCTCAGCTCCAGCCATTTCGCTCACCTCCTCTCGTAACCATGCTCTCCCTCGCAGCCATGCTCTCCCTCGCAGCCATGCGGGCTAGGGCCCAGCCAGGGCCGCGTCAATCTGGTCGAGCACCTCCTCGTTGGTGAAGTGCTTGAGCCTGATGGCGTCCGTGGGACACTTGGCGCAGCAGAGCCCGTCCCCCTTGCAGAGCACAGGGTTCACCACCGCCTTCTTGCCCACCGGAGTGTCGTGGAAGGAGATGGCCCCGTAAGCACAGGCGGTGATGCATGCACCACAAGAGACACAGGCCTGCTCCCGCCCCTCGCAGACGGATCCCGATGCAGTGACCGTGTCCTGGGCCAGCAGGCTCACCGCCCGCCCGGCAGCGCCGTGGGCCTGGCTCAGGGCCTCTGGGATGTGCTTGGGGTAGTGGTTGATGCCGCACAGAAACACCCCATCAGCGGCAAAATCCACCGGGCGCAGCTTCACGTGGGCCTCCTGGAAGAAGCCGTCGGGGTTGCTCGACACCTTGAAGAGCCGCGCCAGCTCCTGGCTGCCGGCCGACGGGACCACCGCCGCCGAAAGCACCACGTGGTCGGCCTCAAGCAGGAGGCGCGCCCCGAGGATCGGGTCCATGACCGACACCGACAGCCCATCTCCTCCCGCCTGGGGCTCCACCTGGGGCTCCCCCCCTTGCTCGAACCGCACAAAGACGACGCCACGGTCAGCCGCCTTTCGGTAGGCGTCCTCCCGGTAGCCGTAGGTGCGCATGTCCCGAAACAGGACGTACACGTTCATGTCCGGGCTCCGCTGCTTCAGGGTGAGCGCGTTCTTCACGGCCTGGCTGCAACAGACGCGCGCGCAGTAGGTCCGCTCCTGGGTCCGACAGCCCACGCACTGAATCATCACCAGGCTGCTCGATGCGGCCACGCCGTCGTCGCCATCTGCCAGGCGCGCCTCCAGCTCGAGCTGGGTCATGACCCTGTCGTGCTCGCCGTACAGGTGCTCAGTGGGCCGGTGCTCGTCAGCGCCGGTGGCCAGGACCGTGACACCGTGCTCGATGACCTTGAGCCCGGCCTCGTACCGGACCGTGGTTGCAAAGCTCCCCACGTAGCCAGAGACGTCGGTGATGGTTGCGCCGTGGGCCACGTGGACCGCCGGGTGGCGATACACCTGGCGAACCAGATCTCGCAGAAAGCCCTGCACGTCCAGGCCATCGAGGGTCGTCCGCAGCCGGCGCGCCATGCCCCCCAGCTCCTTGTCCCGCTCCAGCAGGTGCACCTCGAAGCCCTGGTTGGCGATGGAGAGGGCGCAGGTCATCCCCGCCAGCCCGCCGCCCACCACCAGCGCCACCTTGGTCATGGGAAGGTCGAACTCCTGGAGGGGCTCGAGGCCCACGGTCCGCGCCACGGACATGCGCACTATGTCCTTGGCCTTCTGGGTGGCCTCCTCCGCCTGCTTGGAGTGGACCCAGGAGCAGTGCTCCCGGATGTTCGCCATGTCGAAGAAGTACTGGTTGATGCCCCCTTCTCGGAGGGTGTCGCGGAAGAGGGGCTCGTGGGTGCGCGGGGTACAGGCAGCCACGACGACCCTGTTGAGGCCCTTGTCCCGGATCGTGTTGGATATCTACTGTGCCGCGTCGGTGGAGCAGATAAAGAGCCCCTCCTCCGCGTGGGCCACGTGGTCGAGGGTCTTTGCGTACTCCACCAGCCCGGGCACGTCCACCACCCGACCTATGTTGGCGCCGCAGTGGCAGGCGAACACCCCCACCTTCACCTCCTCCTCGCTCACGTCCCGCTCCGGTGGATAGACCCGCTCCCGGGCCAGCCGACCGCGATGGGAGCCCAAGAGCGCACCCACGAGCGCCCCGGCGCCGCTGGCGCTCACCACCGACTCGGGGATGTCCATGGGCCCCTGGAAGGCGCCGCTCACGAAGACCCCCTCGCGAGTGGTCTGGATGGGGTTCGTGGGGAGGGTCTTGCAGAAGCCGTGCTCGTCCAGCTCGATGCCCAGCATCTTTGCCAGGGCGCCGGCGCTCCCGGGAGGTGCGAGCCCCACCCCCAGGACGACCAGGTCGAACTCCTCCTCCTTTACCCCCTCCAGGTCGGTTGCGTAGCGGATGGTCACGTTCCGAGTCTCGGGGTCCTCCCGCCCGATGGAGACGTAGCTCCGGACGAACCTCACCCCGGAGAGGCTCTCAGCGCGCCTGTAGAAGCGCTCGAAGTCCTTTCCGTGGGCTCGGATGTCATTGTGGAAGATCACCGCCTCGGCCTCGGCGTCGTGGTCCTTGGTGAGGATGACCTGCTTTTGGATGTATGCGCAGCACACCGCCGAGCAGTAGCTGTGCGCCCCCTCCAGCACCTGCCGGGACCCGACGCAGTGGATCCAGGCGATCTTGTGGGGGTGGCGCTTGTCCGACGGGCGCAGGATCTCCCCCTCGTGGGGCCCTGTGGCGCACAGGAGCCGCTCGAAATCCAGGCTGGTGACGACGTTGGGGAGCCGGCCATAGCCGTAGTCGTGCCGCAGCTTGGGGTCGAACACGTCGTAGCCCGGGGAGAGGACGATGGCCCCCACCTTGAGCTGCACCTTCTGGGGCTGCTGGTGCAGGTCTATGGCGTCGGTCTTGCAAACACCCACGCAGATGGAGCACTTCTGGTCCTCCAGGTACAGGCAGCGCTCGTCGATGTACGGCACCAGGGGCACCGCCTGGGAGAAGTAGATGTGCACCGCCTTGTTGCCGGAGAGGTCCTGGTTGAAAGGATCCGGCACCTCCACAGGGCAGTACTCCACGCAGGTGGTGCAGCCGGTGCACCTGGACTCGACGATGTAGCGAGCCTTCTTGGTGAGGCTCACCGTGAAGTCTCCCGCCTCCCCTTCGACGCTGTCTACCTCGGTGTAGGTGAGGATCTCAATGTTGGGGTGCCGGTCGCACTCGATGAACTTGGGCGACTCGATGCACATGGAGCAGTCGTTGGTGGGGAAGGTCTTGTCGAGCTGGGCCATCTTCCCGCCAATTGTTGGGGCCCTGTCCACCAGGTAGACCCTGAAGCCCGCGGTGGCCAGGTCGAGGGCGGCCTGGATGCCGCTGATCCCTCCGCCCACGATGAGCACGTCTCCCATGGTGTCGTTGGCGACGCTATCTGCCACGGCTCCCTCCTTGGCTGGGCGCGATCCGGCCCTCTCCGCTGGACACCGCGGCCCAAAGCAGCTCGGTCAGGTCCATCACCTTCAGGTTGCTCTCCCCCTCCCTGCCCAGCCTGCTCTCCTCGAAGTTGGTGATGCAGTATGGGCAGGCGGTGACCAGCACCTCGGCGCCCGTGGCCAGGGCCTGGTCGAAGCGGATGTCTGAGAAACGCTCGCCCTTGGGGGTGTCCATCCAGACCCGGCCGCCACCGCCGCCACAGCAGAGGCTCTCGGCCCCAGACTCCGGCATCTCCACGAGCTCCACCCCGGGGATGCGCTCGATCACCTGCCTGGGCGCCTCGTAGATTCCGTTGTGCCTCCCCAGGTAGCAGGGGTCGTGGTAAGTCACCCTCACGGGGTGGCCCTCATTTGCAACCAGCCGCCCCTCGGCGAGGAGCTCGGCCAGGAGCGAGGAGATGTGCACCACCTCGAAGCGCACCATGAGCTCGGGGTAGTCGTTGACAAAGGTGTGGTAGCAGTGGGGCGAGGAGACCAGGAGCCTTCGAACACCGTTGTCGATGAAGGTCTTGATGTTCTCCCTGGCCAGGGCCTTCCACACCTCCTCGCCCCCGGTCTTGCGGATGGACTCGCCACAGCAGCTCTCCATTGTGCCCAGGGTGCCGAAGTCCACCCCGGCTTGCTGGAGGAGGCTGGCCGTGGCCACCGCGGCCTTTCTCATGCGCGGATCGTAGCTGTAGTAGCAGCCGACGAAGTACAGGTACTCCATGCCCTCCCGATAGGGTCTTACCGTGAGCCCCTTTGCCCAATCAGCGCGCCGCTGCCGGTCCTCGCTCAAGGGGTTTCCGTCTGAGGTCAGGCTCCCCCTGGCCGCGCGCAAGGAGCGCACAGACTCCGGAAAGATCCCGTAGTCGGTGGCGACCCTGCGAAGGGAGACACCCAGCTCGATCTGGTTTACGCCGCGGGGGCAGATGGATGGGCAGGACCCGCAGGTGGTGCAGCGCCAGATGTCCTCCTCCTCGATCTCCGAGAGCCCGAAGGTGGCCTGGCGGATGATCTTGCGGATGCTGAAGTCCCGCACCCGGTTCCAGGGGCAGTACACGTCGCACTTCCCGCACTGGTAGCAGAACCTGCCCGACTCGGCGCCGCCGGCCTGTCGGATCTCCTCAATGGCCTCATGGAAGGGCTCGAGGGTCTCGATCTCTCTGTTGGCCATGTGTCGCCTCAGCCCTTCTTGGAGAGGCGAGCGGCGGTGTCCATGAGCCGCTCCCACCCGTACTTGTTGGCCAGCGCCTCGAGGCCCACCTCCATCTCCTCCCTTGGCTCGCTGGCGGTGACCTCCACCTCCCGCTCGTGGTAGGTGAGGGAGTCGCAGGTACAAACCTGGACACACATGGGCACCTCCAGGGTGGGGTCCGACTCGCACATGTCGCACTTGAGGGGCAGGCCGGAGTCGGGCTCCTTGAAGTAGTCCCTGGCCGGGCAGGCCACCCCACAGAAGCTGCACTCCTGGTAGTCCTTTCCGCCGATGGTATAGCTGTGGCGCCCGGTGCACTCGGCGGGGGTGTAGTCTCCTGCGCGGATGGGCACGTAGACATCGTTGAGGGCATCGAAGATCACCCGGATGCGGGAGCGAGCGGGGTTGGTGCTGCTGTAGCGCGGGCGGGCGTGGAAGGCGGAGCAGGCCACCTCGCAGGCCCTGCACCCGATGCACTTGTCGAGATCGATCTTGATCTCCTTGACGATCTTGGTCTCCTTGGTGTGCTCGCTGGTCATGGGCCTACTCTCCCGCCGAAGCCTGCTCCGGGGCCGAATCGTCTCCCTCGGTCAATATGCCGCGCTCCAGGAAGTCCTCGGCCACAAAGCCCAGCTCCAGCTCCCTGAGGGTCTTTGCCCTGGGGACACCGTCCATGGTCCAGCCCTTGAACTTGTAGTACTCGTCCAAGAGCCGCTTCTCCATCTCCGGGTCCCGAATCTTCCAGTGGTCCTCCGGGGGCTTCTCGTCGGCGCGGCGCAGGCCTCTGCGGATGTTTATTGCGCGGATCAGGTTCCGGTTGCGGTGGCCGACCTTCCACAGCTTGTCCGGGTCCATGTCCAGACCGGTGGCGTGCGAGATGAACTGGGGCAGGTTGTAGATGTGGTAGGGGGGGCGGCCACCGAACTGGCCCCTGAAGGACGACAGGAACGCGCAGGTTCCGATGGCGTCGTCGATGTAGTGCATGGTCTCATTCCAGTCGCAGATGTTCACCGCCGCCTCCACGCTAGGATGGGTGCGCGGCTCCCACTCCAGGAACCACTTCTTGAAGCGCTCCGGGGCGGCGTCCCACCTGTCGACGAACCGCTGGCGCTCCTCCTTGTCCGCTATGGGCACCTGCGGATAGCTGCCCTCTATCTGGGTGATGTTCATCTTCTCCCCGGTGGCGTACATGAGGAAGTAGGGGTAGTTGATCATCTTGAGCTTGAGGGGCACCTGCTCGAACTTCTTCATGCTGTTGTGGTCGAACTCCTCGGCACCCTTCCCGATCTGTCGAGCGGCGTGGTACACGCCGTTGGCCAGGGCGTCGCCCACCCCCTCCCTGTTGACCAGCTTCTCGACCAGGTAGAAGAACCGCTCGCCACCAGAGGATGGGAAGCCTGGAAGATCCTCATCCGTTAGGATCCCCGCCTCGTACAGCTCGATGGCAAAGGCCAGCACCTGGGGCGTGGAGAAGCCATCGAGGCCGTACTCCTGAGTCAACGCCAGGATCTCGTAGTTGAAGTCGATCTCCTCGTAGGCGGCCATGGCGTAGGTCAGCTTCGAGTAGCACTTCTGGAAGTAGGTCTGCTTCCCTGGGAGACGGATGGCCTGGTGGCAGTCCTTGGGGCAGTTATAGCAGCCGGTCCAGCGCAGCCTCACGCTCTCGGTGATGGCCTTCCACCTCTCCTCTCGCTCCTTGTTCCAAAACCCCAGGTTCCGCTTCCTGGCGTTGCCCCAGGCGAAGTTGTTGACGTGGAACTCCTCGTCGTCCTCGTGGGCCATGGTGTCGCCACAGAACTCGTTCTCGTAGATGGCGCGGTACATGGGGCTCGATATGCCGAAGAGCTCCGCCGGCCTGGCTATGTTGACATCCTTGGTGCCCCGAACCACGATGGCCTTGAGGCGCTTGTCCCCAATGATCACGCCCACCCCGCGGGAGGCGCTGGAGTTGGCGTGCTCTATGGTCGCCATGAAGACCCGGTTCTCTCCCGCCAGGCCAATGGCGGCGACCTGGGCCTCGGGCTGCTCCAGCTCCTCCCTGATCCGGTCCGCCGTGGCCAGGGCTCCCATGCCCGCCAGGTGGGTCGCGTCCCGGAGCTCCACCTTGTCGTTGTGGATCCAGAGATAGACCAGGTCGGGCGCCTTGCCGCGCAGGATGATCTTGTCGTAGCCGGCGTGCTTGAGCTCCGGCCCGAAGAAGCCCCCAAAAAGCGAGTGGGAGTAGAGGTTCGTCTGCGGGGAGAAGGTGTCCACCGTGGTCCTGTTGGCGCCAGGGACCGGCGTGGAGTGCAACAGCCCGCTGCTGAAGATGAGCAGGTTCTCCGGGTCAAAGGGATGCACCTCGGGCCCCACCCGGTCCCACAGCAGCCTCCCGGCCGTCCCCTGGCCTCCCAGGTAGAGCTCCGTCCAGGCGGGGTCGGTCCTGACCCGCTCGATGTTCCCCCTCGTCAAGTCCACTTCCAGATTGAACCCTGTCTCGGCGTACCTCATGGCGCTCCCCTGCTACTGCTGCGAGTCCAGTTCGGGCCCGGATGGCGCATTGCCGCCCGGAATGACCCCGTGGAGATAGAGCTGCACAAAGTCCCGGGCCAGCTCAGCGGCAGATCTGCCGCTGCCAGACTGGTACCAGGTGTAGATCCAGTTGATCGTCCCGAACATGGCCAGGGCGGCGGTGCGCGGGGCCACCATGGCGCCCCCGTGCTCCCCCTCCAGTTCCTGGAACACCTGGAGGGCCTGGGCAAAGTACTCCCGCTGACGCGACTCCACCCGCTCCAGGAACTCCCCTCGGAGCCGCCCCAGCTCTCGGGAGCAGACGGTGAGGGATGCCATGTCCGCCAAGAACCGCTCCAGGTGGTTTCTGACAAACAGCTCCAGCCGTAGGGCCGGGTCCTTCACCTCGGCGCTGTCCGCCTTGAAGCGCTCCACCAGGCCATCGAAGACGTGATACTGGATGAGAAAAAGGAGCTCCTCCTTGGAGCGCACGTAGTAGTAAAGACCTGCCACGCTCACCCCGGCGGCCTCGGCAACCATCCGGATTGATGACGGATCGTACCCCTTCTCGGCGAACACCCGGGCGGCGGTGGCCAGAATCTCCGACAGCTTGCGGTCGTACTTCTCGGACCTCTCGCCATCGCCGGGCGCTGCGGAGGATCTGCTCACGGTGTCCGTCTGCACCCTGTTTTCCATGCTGTTCGAACGCTCACTCGAATATCCTCGTCTCGCTACTAGCACCCCAAGCGGCACCGTGTCAAGCGCGACTCCCAGCAGCCATTCGAACACAGACGTTCCCCGTTGGCGCCGCGGGCCTTCACCACCGGTGGTCCCCTTACATCATCTGCTTCGGCAGGCCCAAGGATGTCTACGGCGAAGCGGTCCAGCAGCTCGCTCCCCCCGCGACACCAGCACCCGATCCCCAGCTCTGCTCCCACGTCTTCCACCGCTCGCGCTCCCCCCTCCGGTCCCCCCCGGTCCCCCCCCGGGAAAACCAGGAACCAAGGGAACCAGGTGGGCCCAACCGGACCGGTAAAATGGCGGCTGCCATGGTGCCGACAGACCCGAAGACCTGGCAACCCGCCCCGGTGAAACGCCAGCGCGCAGCGCCAGCGCGCGGCGCCAGCGCTCAATGCGCCAGCGCCTTCACCTCGTCGGGAGGCAGGCCCACCACCTCGGCCACCTCGTCCGGGGACATCCCCCTTGCCAGCAACCGGCGCGCCACCTCCTGCTTGCCCTCCTGCTTGCCC
>JAJRWW010000677.1 GCA_024276595.1 Myxococcota bacterium | reverse complement strand
GAGACCGGCTTCCTGGTCCCGCTGGGGGACCATGTCCAGATGGCCGAGGCCGCTGCCAAGCTCCGGGACGACCCCGACCTGGCCGCCCGGTGCGGTGCCGCTGGGCTGGCCATGGTGAAGGATCGCTTCTCCCTCGAGTCGATGATCGCCGCCAACGAGCGCCTCTATGGCGACCTGGTGGGGAGCCCGGCGGGGGACGAGTAGCTCTCGGCTCCCAGGGCCACCCATGGCCACCGGCAGCATCAGGGGCCTTGCGGCCCTTGACAGCTCGGCCGGTTTTTTCGATGCGGCCAGGAGATTCTGCTATTGTTCGAGGTCGCAAGTCTCTGCCGGGCCGAGGCCCGGCGCTCAGGAGCCCGCGAGGCTAACATGTGTCTGGCAATCCCCATGCGCCTCTCCCAGATAGACGGCCTCCGGGGGATCACCCAGTCCGGCGGGGTCTGCTGCGAGGTCCGGCTGGACCTGCTCCCCCAGGTCCGTGTGGGCGACCACGTGCTCGTGCATGCAGGCTACGCCATCGAGGTGCTGGACGAGACGCTGGCCGCCGAGACCCTGGAGCTCCTGGCAGAGCTGGGCGCTCTGGAGGATGGGGCGGCCGACGGAGCCTCCTGATGCGCGACCTGCCGAGCGACCCCCTGGCTGCCTTTCGTGACCCGGAGAGCATGAGGCGGCTCACCCGACGGCTTCACGAGCTGGCGCCCTCCCGCCCCTTGACCTTCATGCACGTGTGCGGCACCCACGAGAACGCCATCGGGCGCTTCGGCATTCGGAGCCTGCTGCCCCCCTGGCTGCGCATCCTCGCCGGGCCGGGCTGCCCGGTCTGTGTCTGTCCGCCCGCGGAGATAGACGCGGCGGTGCGCCTGGCGCTGGAGCGCTCGGTGCTGCTGGCCACCTTCGGGGACATGCTCCACGTGGTGGGTCGCATCTCCCTGGCCAGGGCCCGGGCCCTGGGCGCTGACGTCCGCGTGGTGCGCGGACCGCACGAGGCGTCGCTGCTCGCAAGGAGACACCCCGACAGACAGGTGGTCCTGCTGGCAGTGGGGTTCGAGACCACCGCCTGCACCACGGCCGCGGCCCTGCTGGCAGACCCTCCGGACAACCTGGGGATCATATCCGCGCACCGGCTCATCCCGCCCGCAATGGACGCCCTGCTTGGAGTGCCGGGCCTGCGTTTGGACGGCTTCTTGCTGCCAGGCCACGCCACAACCATTACGGGCACGGCTGCGTACCTGAGCTTCACCTCCGCGAGCGGGCTCCCCACCGCGGTGGCCGGCTTCGAGCCGGTGGACATCCTCCTGGGCCTGGAGCGGCTGGCAACGCTGGCCACCGAGGGCCGTGTGGAGCTGGCCAACGCCTACGGTCGAGCCGTGCGGCCGGCCGGGAACCTGGCCGCCCAGCGCGCCATCGAGTCGGTCTTCGAGCCGGCGGACGCCTCCTGGAGAGGCCTGGGCACGATCCCGGGCTCCGGCCTGGCTCTGCGAGCGACCTTCCGACGGCACGATGCCCTCGCTCGCTTCCACCTGGAGCTCGACCCGGACCTGCCCGACTCGGTCCCTGGCTGCCGCTGCGGAGAGGTGATGGTCGGCCTGGTGGAGCCCGAGGGCTGTCCGCACTTCGACGCCGGCTGCGCTCCCACCTCACCCCGGGGCCCCTGCATGATCTCGGCGGAGGGGACCTGTCGCAGCCGCTTCATCTTCAGGGAGTCTGAGCTTGACTGACGGTGATCGCATCACCCTGGGCCACGGGGGGGGCGGCCTGCTCACCATGGAGCTGGTGCAGGGGCTGTTCGCGCGCCTGCTGTCGAACCCGCTGCTGGATCCCCTTGACGACGGCGCCACTCTGCCTGCGCCAGGGGGGCCCACGGTCATGACAACCGACGGCTTTGTGGTCTCTCCCCTGGAGTTTCCAGGCGGGGACATCGGCTCGCTGGCCGTGTTCGGCACGGTCAACGACCTGGCCGTGTCCGGTGCGCACCCTCGACACATCGCCCTGGCCGCCATCCTCGAGGAGGGGCTGGACATGGCGCTGCTGGAGCGGGTCGTGCGCTCGGTGGCGGAGGCCGCCTCGAGGGCGGGGGTGGTGGTGGTCACCGGTGACACCAAGGTGGTGCAACGGGGCAAGGGGGATGGGATCTACCTGGTCTCTACCGGAGTGGGGCCCCTGCGCGAGGAGCTCCGGTGTCCCCTCCGAACCCCACGCCCAGGGGACGTTGTGCTCGCCAGCGGCCCGCTGGGCGACCACGGGGCCGTTGTCCTCGCGGCGCGCTCTGGGGTCGAGCTCGAGACCAGCCTCTCCTCTGACTGCGCCCCGGTCACGGACCTGGTGGACGCCCTCTTTGCGGTGGACGCCGTGCCCCTTTTTCTCCGTGACCCGACCAGGGGCGGTGTGGCCTCGCTTCTTTGCGACCTGGCAGAGGCGAGCGGCTGCGAGGTGCTGCTGCGGGAGGAGGACCTGCCCCTGCGGCGGGAGACGGCCACCATCTGTGAGATCGTGGGGGTGGATCCGCTCCATCTGGCCTGCGAGGGCAGGGTCGTCGCCGTG
>JAJRWW010000676.1 GCA_024276595.1 Myxococcota bacterium | reverse complement strand
CGCTGGTCAAGGTAGCAAAAAAACCACGCCAGCCTCCCAAGGGGATACAGAAGCCACAGCACGGCCATGAGAGTGGTGACCACCTTCGGGTCGTACCAGAGCAGCTCCATGGTGGCCAGCAACCCGTAGCCGCGACCCGTCCAGATGGGCACCCCTAGCAGGTGGTTGGCGATGGCGTCCACGAGCAGAAACAGGGACACGACCAGGCCGAGGAGGAAGAGCTGGATGGTCACCAGGCGCACCACGGGGCTGGTGTGGGTGGAGCGCACCAGCTCTCTCATGCGGCGACGCCTCTGGGTCCCGCTCAGCCTCTCGAGCAGCTTCACCTCCGGGAGGAAGCCCTCCCTCACCGCCACCATCCAGGGCGTCACGATCCCGACAGATGCCACGAGGATCAGTGTCCGCCAGCCCCAGAGCAGCATGGTGAGGGAGAAGGCCTGGGGCCTGAAGGCGGCCAGCGCTCGCCGCACGCCAAAGGGCTCGCCAAAAACTCGGTGCCCGGCTCAAGCAACGACGAGCGCGCCGGCCACGGGGGAGGCAAAAAAGTAGATGGTGAGGCCCACGAGAAGGCCGCTTCTGGTGAGGTCCGCCAGCAGCCAGGTGAGCACCACGGCCGGCACCGCCACCAGCGAGGCGAGGGCCACGAGCTGCCCAAAATGCATCCGGTAAAACTGCACCGCCAGGTCCAGGCAGCCGCTCACCTCCCGCGGCTCGATGGAGACCGTCACGTCCTCCAGGTTCACGGTCGATCCCCCTCGCGCTCGGGTGGGCGGGTGCGTCCGGCGAGCGCCAGGTAGCCCACCACCACGGCCCACAGCACCGAGCCAACCGCCAGCTTGGCGACCATGGGAGCTCCACTGGGCGACCAGAACCCCTCCACGAAGGCCGCCACAAAGAGCATGGCCGCTGCACCCGCCACCAGCTTGATGGCAACCAGCCCCCGCACTCGCAGCGCGTCCAGCCGCGTTCGAGAGCCGGGGTGCACCATGGCCCTGCCCAGCACCAGGCCCGCGGCCCCGGACACCACGATGGCGGTCAGCTCGAAGGCGCCGTGGGAGATGACAAAGCTGAAGAAGGGCATGGCGTGACCCCGAGCCACCAGGTACCCCGAGATGGCCCCGATCACGATGGAGTTGTACACCAGGAAGATGGCCGTGCCCACGCCCAGGAGGACGCCAGTGGCAAAGCAGCGAAAGGCGATCCCCACGTTGTTGAAAACGTAAAAGCCCGTGGCCCCGACCTCCCTGCCCGTGAAGAGGCCTCCTGAGCGCTCGTTTGTGGAGTGCATGGCCTCCACCTGGGCCAACACGTCCGGGGACAGGAGCCGCTCCGCCAGCGAAGGGTCCAGCGCGATGAGCACACCGGCGATGAGGCCCGGGATCGAAAAGAGGGCCAGAGAGACCCAGAAGTAGCCGTGGTTCTCCCGCAGCAGCCTGGGAAACCCTGTGAGCAGAAACTCCACCACCTTGCGCAGCCCCCCCGGGGGGGCCCGGTAGTAGATGCCGTGCCCCCTCACCACCAGGTCGTTGAGCCTCCGCTCCAGCTCCAGACCCCAGTCGCGGGAGCGAACCACCGCCAGGTCGTAGCTCAGCGCGCGCAGCAGGCGGGAGAGCTCCGAGATCTCCTCTCCTCCCAGCCTGGAAAAGCTCAGCCGGTCCGCCCTGTCCAAAAGCTGCCGGAAGCGGTACCAGTCTCCCTGTCGCCGGGAGATGAAGCGGGAGCGGTTCACCGCTGCCCCCACTGCGGCGGAGTTGGTGGCGCCTGTGGATGCGGATCGGGGGCCGACCGCGACATCGAGCCCGGCGGCGCCACGGGCAGGCCCGGGAGATCCACGTTGTGTCCCGGCTGGGACTCGGTGGGAGGGTACACGAAGGTCCTCAGCACCCGCAGCAGGAACCAGCCCGGCGCCACGGCGTGCTGCTGCTCTGGGTCCCAGTAGCCCAACCTCTGCCGCAGAGGGCCCGCCAGAATATGTGCGATCTCGTCGGCACGCGCCGGCGACAGCCGCTGGGCTCGGGTCAAGAAGGTCTCGATCAGGTCCAGGGTCCGCTCCGGAGGCCGAAAGGCGTGTGACCTCTCCTGGGCAGGGATCACCGGCACCCCATGCACCCAAGGGGGGTAGCCCCGCACCACGTCCCGCTCCTCGTGCACCACGAAGGTGCCAGCCACCAGGTCACCCAGCCGCTGCATGCGCCTGGTGGAGAGGATCGCCACAAGCCCCACCCCGTAGAGCCCCGGAAGGATGTCCGCCGACCGGAGAAGGTTGCGCAAGAAGGCGTCCCAAAACGAGATCGGGTAGCCGGCCACCTTGAGCACGCGGATCCTGGCCGCCCGCTTGCCAGGGGTGCGCCCGTCCCAGAAGTACTCGAACAGGCAGCCGTACAAGAAGATCACCACGAACATGCCCAGGAGCATGATCCCCTGGGGCAGGGCGGAGAAGCCCAGCAAGGGCGTCACCAGGCTCAACAGCAGCGCCAGCGCCAGCAAGATCAGGCCACGCACGAAAAAATCGATGACATAGGCCCAGGCCCGGGGAGCCGGACCGGCCACCCGGAAGCTCAGCCAGACGTTCTCCGGCGTCTCCACGTGAACCTGGCTGTCAATGGACGCAGAGACGACGTTGGAAGATGCTGTCATTTTATGCGACGCGAAGCAACGCGATGCGATATCGCACGGGTCGGACGTAGGCAGAAGGATAGCCCAATAGATGCCCGGCGACAACGGCCACGCAACCTGACCCACGATGGATCCCCGACGGCCTGCCCTCGTGCTCCTCCTCCCGCCGCGGGCCCCGCATGGGCGCTCCGGCCTGGCCGGCGGCGCAGCCCTCGAACCTTGCGACATCGATTCAGTGTCACCCGGCGAAGCGATGGGACAACGAATCGATCCTGGGATGGATTGCTGTCGGGCCAGCGGCGACACTGTGGTGAGCAGGCGGTCCATCTGCTACACTTCTTGCTTGAAGCAGCCTGAGCCAGCCAAGAACGCATCTACGAGTAGAGAGCGGCAATGAAACATTCCCTGTCCTCGCAGCATCCGGTGTCCTCGCGGCATCCGGTGACTCCTTTGGGGCCGATTGGAGACACGCTCCGTGATACAGCCATCGCTGCCATGTGCGTGAGAGCATCTTCGATGGGCCTGGTCGCAGCGTTGACCCTGGGGCTTTTCGCCTGCGGTGGCTCCTTCACAAGGCAGCAGGACGGAGACGCGTCCACCGACGCCAGCGGGCTCGCCGATGGGTCCCAGGCAGACGGATGGATCCCCTCCGATGCGGGGCCGCCCGTGTGCGGTGACGGGATCCTCGCTCAGGGGGAGGCCTGCGATGACGGCAACAGCACCGGGGGTGACGGCTGCAGCGCCGACTGCCTCTCCGTGGAGGAGCGTTGGGCGTGTCCGG
>JAJRWW010000068.1 GCA_024276595.1 Myxococcota bacterium | reverse complement strand
GTAGCCCTTTTGGAGCACCATCTCCCGTTTCAAGATGGCCGTCCAGAAGTCCAAGGAGCCCTTGTTTCGGTGCTTGAAGGCTGTCACGGTGATCACGGCGTTGTCCGGGGAGACTGCCTTGTAGTAGGTCTTGGTGCGGTATCGCTCGAGGCTGACGAAGCCCTGGGGGGTGGTCACAGAGAAGGCCTTGCAGCCGCCCAGGCTCCACGTGGGGCCGAGCAGTGCCGAGAGCACGAGTGCAGTAACAATGCGATTCATGGGGATGTTCTCCATTGGTTTCTCACCTAGTACCGCATCATGCGCCACAGACCCAGCGACCGCACCCAGCGGAAGGGGCTCCGCTCGCTGGGGCGTATTCTCCGGTAGTAGCGCGGCTTTACGCGGAAGTAGATGTTGATGGTGGAAAGGGACGCGTGGTGCTGCAGGTAGCGCAGCATTCCCTTGAACCCCTCGATGCGGGTGAGCAGGCGAGACATCTCCCTCTCGATGGCGAGGCTCTCCTTTACGTTGCGAGCCTTCTGCAGCAGGCTCTGCAGCCGCGCCAGCACGACCTTGGCGGCCTTGAGGCGGAAGGTGATGTCGTAGTACTGGCGGGTCACGTCCCGGGCGGAGATGGACTTGCTAGCCACCTCGCCCACTGCCGCGAGGCGGGCGAAGAGCTCGTGAAACCGGCCCACGGGCACCCGAATGACCATGCGGTTGTTGGTCTGGGAGCTAATGTATGCGCCGGTCTCCAGGGAGAGCTTCTGGGCCAGGTCGACAGCATCCGAGAGCTTGAAGACCCGGAGCACCAGGGTGCCCTGATAGATGACCAGCCGACCCCTGGGGATCTTGGCCCCCCGGGCCAGGGAGGCTCCGCCGGCGGTCGTGCCAGCCGGGGCGACGGCGCTCCCGGCTCTCTTGGTCTTGGAGAGCCCGCCACGGTAGCGTGATCCCGTGTGGCCTGGCGAGCGCCCAGGGCTCCGGCTGGCCGCGGCCGTAGGTGGGGGACTGGGCTGGATGGGACTCGGGCTCCGATGTGCTCTGCCCGATGAGGTCCGGACCCTGAGAGACACGGCATCGGTGGAGACGGACTGCGCTCCCACAGAGGAGCGGTAGCGTCCGTGAGGGTGTCGGGCGGGGCTGGTTCCCATGGCGCAGCCGCCAAGGGCCAGGCCAAGGAGCAAGGGCAAGGCGCGGTTCATGATTCAGACCTCCTCGTAATGATTCGTGGTGGCGGGGCGTGTCTGCCGCGCTCTCCTTGTTATCGCCGGGGGTCAACACTCCTTACACCCGGTGTTGCCTGCCCCGGAAGCGGAAGACAGCTCGAGAGAATCTCGACAGTCTCCATTCGCGGCTTGAGATAATACTGTGCCAACTTGGTTGTACACAGCACAATGTGAGCAGCACACCATGGCACATCGCCCATGACTGCCACTTTGACTGATGGTTCCTGGGCCGGTGGGTGCTCCCATGGTGCCGAGCGCGGCCACGGCCGCGGAGGGATTCTTGCGGCGGTTGGCAGAGCTCACAGGCGGTAGGGGAGCGTCATCTGCACCTGCGTGCCCTCTCCCTCGGAGGAGAGTACCTGGAGGTTTCCCCTGGCGGCCATGGCGCGCTCTGCCATGGTGGAGAGGCCGTAGTGGCCGCGCCTCTTCTCCTCTGGATCGAAGCCCTTCCCATCGTCGATGACCGTCAATAGAGCCGCGTCCGCCTGGAAGTGGAGCACCACGCGGACCTGGGTGGCCTGGGCGTGGCGGAGGGCGTTGGAGAGGCTCTCCTGGAGCACCCTGTAGCAGGCGAGCTGCTGGTCCGGCGCCAGGGGAACCTCCCTGCCGAGCACCTCAAAGGTCACCTGGACCCCGGTGCGGGCGCCGCGGGTGGCGCAGTGGTCCTCCAGGGCGACCACCAGGTCGAAGTCCTCGCGCATCATGGAGACCGCCCTGCGGAGCTCCTCGATGCCCTCCAGGCCCGTGCGGCGGAGCTCCTCCACCTCCGACAGGATCTCCTGGCAGGCATCCTTCGACGGGGGATCGCGGAGCACATCTGCCATGCGTGTCTGAACGTACTCGGTCTCGATCACGATGGTCGAGAGGATGGCTCCCAGGCCGTCGTGCATCTCCCGGGCGATTCGGTTGCGCTCCTCCGTGAGGGCGTAGCGTCGTCGCCTCTGCTGCATGCGGTCCAGCTCCTGGAAGCTCTCCTCCTCTCGCCTGTCCAGGTAGACGACCACGTACACGATGATCACGTTCACCACGAAGTACCAGGTGAGCAGCATCAGGTCTCTCGTGGCCATCTGGGTGCCCAGGAGCTGCTCTATCTTCGTCACCACGGGGAGGGTCAACAGCGGCGGCAGGATGGCCAGGGGCCTGGGAAAGATGATCGCGAAGAACACAGTGTAGACGATCTGCCCCTGCATGACCGGGCTTCGGAGGCCTCCTGTGACCGTGATGAGGTAGACGAGCGCCAGCAGGTCGAAGCAGAGGCTCACGAAGACCACCATGTGGTCACCCCTGCGTCCAACCCAAAAAAGGTCACAAGGTGTGTGAGCAGCAGCAGGGCGAACCAGTAGCCGGCGATTGGCTGCCTGACCCCGGCGACGAGGGCGAAGGCCGGCACCAGCATAATGAGCAGCGCAACCGCGTCCAGCGCCAGGCGGGCGAAAAACAGAGCCCTTGCCCTGGGCGTGAAGCGGTCGCGCAGATACAGCAGTGAGGTCGCCTCGGGTTGCATGTGCTTTCCGCTCGAGGTGCAGGCGTCGCGGCGCCCCCGGTTGGCCCATGGATCTTCGCCGGCACCAGGGGCAGCGTCGGCACATGCCGCCCTGTCCGGTCGAATGATTGTGGCACCATTGTTGCCTGTGGTAGGTATTGTTGCAATATTTTCGTCGCCGTGGCCGTCAGGCACGGGAGACACCGTTGGAAAACCCAGCGGCGGCTGGCGAACCATCAACTGGCCAAGGAGGACGCACATGCTCCGTTTGCTCGTGATCGCAGGGCTGCTCACGCTCTCCACCCCCGCTCTGGCGGTGAGGGTGGGGCAGAAGGTCCCCAACTTCCATCTGAAGGACTCCAAGGGGAAGAGCTACACCCTGCGCTCCTTCAAAAAGAAGGTGCTGTTTGTCTGGTACGAGGGGAAGAACTCCAAGGAGCAGAACCGCTGGCTGAAAAACAGGCTCAGGAAGATCTACGACACGAACAAGATCCCCTCGTCCCTGTGGGAGAGCGTTGGCATCGCCAACTTCCAGGAGACCGCGGTGCCGAACTTCATCATCAACATGGTGATCAAGTCCGAGATGAAGAGGACCAAGGCCCCGATCCTGTGCGACCGCACAGGGAAGATGATGAAGCTCTGGGGCTTTCGCAACGGGCGCTCCAACATATACCTGCTCGACAAGAATCGGCGGCTGCGCTGGAAGACCTCCGGTCCCCTGTCGAAGAAGCAGGGGCGGCGGCTCATCCGTCTGCTTCGGCGCCTCACCAGGCAGTAGCGGCCGCCGGCCCCTGGGATCGTGATGGGGCATCAGCTCACGCGGTGAATGAGCGACGCGATCCATGCCTGCCAGACCGAGGCCCTGAGCACGACCTCTGGAGCAGCCAGGCCTCCACGGCAGCAGCGCCAGGCCTCCACGGCAGCAGCGCCAGGCCGCCACGGCAGCAGCGCCAGGCCGCCACGGCAGCAGGCTTCGCTGGTTTCTTCTGACGACCATGGAAATCGCGTCAGCGGACGACGCTGAGAAGTTCCTCCGCTTGTACTGCCTGCGCTGGAGAATCGAGGACTGGCATCGCGTGTTGAAGAGCGGATGCCGGATCGAGGAGCCCGCTCATCGGACCACCGACCGTCTCCGCTCCGGGCTCGAGGAGGTCGCAGGCGAGCTTGACTCGCTCGTTGATGAGGATCCCGAACAAGCGGCCGACCTCTATGAGACCTTCATCGCCGGCTGCAACGAGAAGGCCGAGGAGGTCGACGACTCGGGGGGGGAACCTCGGGATGTTCGTCGACGATCTCTTCCGCTGAAGCGGAACCACCCCGAGATCGCCGCCAGGCTCTTTTGTGCCATGGGGATGCGCATCGTCAACGCCAAGAAGAGCAAGTACTACGGCGCGGCCCTCGATAACCTCGGCAACGCCAAGCGGTGCTACGAGAAGGCGGGGATGGACGATGCGTGGGCTGCGCTCGTGGCCGAAGTCCGGGAGCATCATCATCGCAAGTACGGCTTCATGCCAGGGTTCGAGCGACTCGTCGCCGGGAGCGGCCCACAATGAACATGGGTTCACGGAGGTATGCTGTCGCGGAAGTCACGTGGTCATGCAGAGACGCCTTGCGGACACCACCGTGACTGTTCCGGTGCCCTGTGAATCATGACCTGTCGGAGTGCTTCAAGATGACGAACAGAGCCTGTGTGCTGGGAGCAGGGAACTCGGCTCATGTGACGGCGGGGCTCGTGGCGAGCCTCCCGGACTGGGAGTGTCACGTGTACGCGCCGCGGAAGGACCGGGCCCAGCAGTGGCGGGACGGCATCGCCCGGGGCGGGATTCAGGTGTGCTATGGCGACGACGACCACAACCTCGTGGTGGACGGCAGCCCGGTCAAGGTGTCGAAGCACGCCGCTGAGGTCGTGCCCGGCTGCAGCGTGCTGATCCTGTGTCTGCCGGCCCAGGCCTACGAGGAGAACGTCCGCGCGGCGGCCCCGTACGTGGACGAAGGGGCAGCCATCGGCACCATCTGCGCCTCCAACGGCTTCGACTGGTGCGTGGATGACGCCATGCAGGGCGTGGGGCGCCGCCTGCCAGGCTCCTACACGGTCTTCGCCCTGCAGAACCTGCCCTGGGCCTGCCGGGTCCGCAAGTACGGTGAGTCGGTGGACGTGCTCGGCACCAAGCCATTCATGGAGCTGGTGGGGCGGCCGGCGTCCGGGCTCCCGGACCTGTCCGAGGTGCTCGGCCGCCTGATCCGGGTCCCCTGTCCAACCGTGGCCAGCGGCTTTTTGGGGGTGGGGCTGTCGAACATGACCCAGGTGATCCACTCTCCTCGCCGCCAGTACTGGCTTTGCAGGATGGAAGCGCTTCTTCCCCTCCGAGGTACAAGCCGTCGCCACCGTCGACCGTCTCATGGACAACGCCACCATCCTGCGTTTCTCAGCCAAGGGCTTGGGCAAGCCCAAGGATGTCTACGGCGAAGCGGTCCAGTAGCTCGCTCCCCCCGCCCGCGACACCAACACCAGAGCCCCCGCTCTGCTCCCACGTCTTCCACCACTCGCGCGGCCCCCCCGGTCCCCCCC
>JAJRWW010000675.1 GCA_024276595.1 Myxococcota bacterium | reverse complement strand
GCCCGCGGGAGCGAGCTGGCTCTGCGTGGTCGTCTGCTGCGGGCCGCGGCCATGTATGAGCAGGCGGCCATGCTCCTCTCCCCGCACGGAGGCCAGGCGGAGCGCCGCCGCCGTCGGGTGGCCCTGGCCGACGCCAGCTACTTGCGCGCCCTGCAGCAAGAGGTACGTGGACACCGGGCCCGCGCAGTGGAGCTGCACCGCCAGGCGCTCTCCCACTGGCCCCACCACCTGGGCTCATTGGTCGCCCTGGACCACCTCGCGCCCACCCCGCGGGTGGACCCGGCGCTCCTGCTGTTTTTCGTGCTCCTGGCGGCCCTCGGGGCACCGGGCCTGCTGCTGCTCGTCTCGGCACTAGTCCGACTGCGACACTGAACCGGAGGGGTGAGAATGCGGAGAGGCGGCTTCCTTACAATGGACATCGAGACGGTTCCGGACGCGTCCCTCTACACGGCCCCGGACACGCCGCCCGGCCAGGAGAAGCCCTTTCCGCCCATCTTTGCCCACCGTCCAGTGGCCATTGGCGTGCTCTGGTTGGGGCCGGACCTGGCATTTCGACGGCTGGGCATCATTGGAGAGGGCGAGCCAGAGCCGGGCCAGCTCAAGGCGTTCTCCGAGTTCATGAGCACCAGGACGCCAACTCTGGTCACCTGGAACGGCCGCGGCTTCGACCTCCCCGTGCTGGTCCTCCGTTCCCTGCGCCACGGCGTGAGCATGCCCTGGTACTACCAGCGCCGGGACGTGCGCTACCGCTTCAGTGATGAGGGCCACCTGGACCTGGCCGACGCCCTCTCTGACCGCGGGGCCACCAAGATGCTCTCCCTGGACAACGCCGCCAGGCTCATCGGCCTGCCCGGTAAGATGGGCCTGGACGGGAGCCAGGTGGAGGGCCTCCACCTGGCTGGGAAGCTGGAGGAGATCCGGCACTACTGCCTCACGGACGTGATCCAGACCGCATTTCTGCTCATTCGATATCTGCTGCTCTCCGGCCAGCAGCCCAAGGATACGGCCCGCGCTGGCCTGACCGGGCTGCTGGAGGCCCTCGATGCCGACGGCCGCTTCGGTGAGCTGCTGAAGACTACCGACACCGACCGCCTGCTCCTCTCTGTTGAGAAGTAGCCAGTGCAGCTTTGGCCTCCTGTTTCTTCCGCTTGCAATCGGCCCCAGGCTGGGTAATCTCTACGTCACCCACAACGGAGGGACCAATGCCCACGGACAAGCAAAAGGCTGAGCTAGAGCGTGTTGTCACCCTGGTCGAGAGCCACCTCAAGGAGGAGGGGCTAACCCCTGACGACGTAAAGATGAAGACCGCCGATGGCCACCCGGCGTGGGCCTTCCGGCAGGGATCTGCGTCTGTCAGGATTCACCTCCTTATCGGGGATAATGGCGCCGATTACGGCTACTTTCAGGTTGTGGCGCCTGTCATCATCCTCCCGGACGAGGGTCGGGACAAGATCTTCGAAAAGCTGCTCACGCTCAACGCCGACCAGCTCTGGTCCTGCGCCTTTGCGGTGCGCCAGGACCGGGTCATCATCACCGCCGACCGCACCACGCGGGACCTGGATCGCTCCGAGGTGGTGGAGATGATCGAGCGGGTTGCGGCCTACGCCGACAAGTTCGACGACGAGCTGGTGGAGCAGTTTGGCGGCACCCGCTACACCGACCGCACCGCCGGGTAAGACCCCTGAGCCGAGGTCTCCTAATTGCCATCGAGGGAATCGATGGCGCCGGCACCTCCAGTCAGGCGCAGCGCCTGCACTCCTTCCTCCAGCGCAGAGGTTTTGAAGCCCACCTGACGGCAGAGCCCTCGGGAGGGCCGGTGGGGCGCCTCATCAGGGAGCAGCTAGGCCTCCTGGATGCGCCACCGGATCCGGCCTCCCTGGCCCTCCTCTTCGCCGCAGACCGCCTCCATCACCTGCGCACCGAGATAGAGCCGCTCCTGGCTCGCGGGGTCCACGTGATCAGCGACCGCTACGTGCTCTCGTCCCTCGCCTACCAGTCCATCGACATGGACCTCGACTGGGTGGCCTCCATAAATCGGGAAGCCCGCCCGCCCGACCTCACTCTCCTGCTCCGCGTGGACCCGGACGTGGCCGCTGCGCGGCGCGGATCGCGAGGGAGTGACGAGGAGATATACGACAGGGAGCGCTTTCAGCGGTCGGTGGCTGCGAGGTACGAGGAGCTCGCCCTCGGCATGCCCGAGCAACGGGTGCAGGTCCACGACGGCAACGGCGACATGGACTCCGTGGGTGCAGCGCTGGAGGCCGCAGCCCTGCGCGCTCTGGAGGAGAATGCGACCTCCTGAAAGACACTCGTCGAGGCTCCTCGATGCTCCGCTGGTCCTGCTCCTGCTCACGGCGGCCTGGACCCTGTCGGTGGCCTCGGCGAGTCGCTCGAGATCTGCAGACGATCCCTTCACGGCTCGCAGCATCAAGGAGCCTCCCAGACGCCCTCCTCCCCCCGATGCCTCTGGCCCAGATGTCTCTGGCCCAGATGTCTCTACCAGGCCCCATTACCTCCCCTGCCCGGCGTCACCCGGCGTGATCCTCAGGTCCCAGCTACTGCGTGTGCTCGACCGCAAGCCGGGAGTGTTCTTGCAGGGAGTGGACGTGCAGATGGTCGCCCGCAGCCAGCTCCCCGGCGGGAGACATTATTGGAAGATGAGCGCGGATCGCTCCAGGTCCATCTTCGGTGGATGGTACATTCGCTCCTTTCATCCGGGGGATCCTTGCATGTCTCGCTCAGGGCTGCGCAGGGGAGACATCATCGCCGACGTGAACGGCAACCCGCTCAGACGCCCGGACGACATGGCCCGCCTGTGGAAGGCTCTGCGCTCTGCCCGTCGCCTGGTAGTTCGCCTCTATCGCGACGGCAGGCCGCTGGTGTTCGTTGTGAAGATAGCGGACCAGGTCCGGGCCCGATCCAGGTCACGTCCACAGGCCATGTGATTGGGCCTCCCGCCGTGCCTGGGCTACAGCCGCTGTCTGCGGGCAGGCCAGCGTCTTTGACCTCGCTCCCTGGATCTCCGCTGTCTGGTCGCCCTGCCGTGCCCCGCACCACGCCCCGCGCCTGCGTCCCCCTTGGTGCCCGCCCTCCTGCCCCGGCGCCGGAGCTCTATTCCCCTGGGCGCTGCGGACGCAATCATTGACGCTCTGCGATGTGGCTGGTACCTTCAGCGGGTTGGCGAACGGTCATCGCCCGGTGGTGGACTTCCATGATTCCCTATGAAGATCTCTGCAGAGCCCTGGACATCTACAACCGCAAGCTTCGGGGGGAAGACGTCTCTGAAGAGGTGTACCAACAGGTCCCCAGCGACGACTTCGACATAGTGGAGTCGGCCGACGCCGTTGCTCAGACCGAGGAGGTCGGGGGCGCCTACGCCGACCCCGGGTACTCCGATGTGGCCGCTGGAGAGGCCGCCTACACGGAAGGCGGGCCCGTCGCGACGGACCCCAGCTCGCTGCCAGCGGCGGACTTTGGGGGCGCTGAGCCCGGAGCCGCTCCTGGCGGACCCGCGGAGGCGATGGCAGCCGACCAGTACTCTTCTGGTCAACAGTACCAGGAGGGCTACCAGCAGCCCGTGGACCAGCAGTACCAGGAGGGCTACCAGCAGCCCGTGGACCAGCAGTACCAGGAGGGCTACCAGCAGCCCGTGGACCAGCAGTACCAGGAGGGCTACCAGCAGCCCGTGGACCAGCAGTACCAGGAGGGCCACGAGCAGCCCGTCCCTCCGCCCTCGGATGGTCACGATCCCAATAGCCAGCAGTGACCTTCGCCCACGGGAGCCTGGCGCCAGCCTGGGCCCTCCCCTGGTGAATCCACAGAGGCCATATGCAGATCTTCCACGGGTTCGAGGCCACCGACTTCGAGGCCTATGCGCCCTCCAAGTGGCAGAGCAACGCCTTCAACCTGGAGCGGATGCGGGTCAAGGACAAGCTGATCTCTCTGGGACGAGAGATATCTCCCCTTCACCCCTCCCCGGGCTCCCCACCGCTCAGCATGGAGGCCTCTGTCGAGCACCCTGCGCTGTGGAACAACAACACCGTCTCTGACCAGCAGATCTACTTCACCCGCTCCGAGGCCGAGCGCCGAGAGCTCTCCTCGCGCAACACGCGTTCGACCTCCATGAGCTCGCTGGTGGCCGATCCGTCTCCATTTCGCGAGCACATGCTCCTTTGTATCTCAGTTGCCCACCCCGGCGCCGAGGTGAGCCTCAGGCTGCACCCCAACGCCGCGGTGGACCGCGAGAACATGCTCTCCAAGCTAGCTGATCGCTGGCACATGCAGTCGCTGGTGGACCTCCTGAATGGGCTCCCGCCCGCCTTCCTCCTGGGGCTCACCGGCGAGGAGCACAGCCCGGCTACAGAGGTGGATGGGGACCAGCTTCGGGGGCTCCTTCAGCGCTTCTCGAGCGCCGCCAGGGATCCCGGAGATGAGCCAAGGGTGTTTACGGTGGCGCACTCGTACCCCAAGGATGACGTCTGTGACGCTGGGCCCTCCTTCCTGGACCAGGCGCGGGAAGCCCTCCAGGCCCTGCTCCCTCTGTATTTCCATCTCGCCTGGACCCGCCAGAACGACTTCGTGGAGGCCAAGGAGGCCATCCGGGAGGACAAGAAAGCGAAGCTGACGCGCGGCATCCAGGCTGGCGACACCATCCGCGTGACCCGCGGCCTTTTCGCGGGCAAGATCGGTGTGGTGGACGCCGCGGACGCCAAGGGCCAGCTCAAGATACGCCTGGGTACCATGTCGGTGAAGCTCGACGCCAAGGACGTGGTCCTCAAGTAGCCAGGCCGTGTCCCCCCAACCTCGACGGCAGCTCCTGCTGCTCCTGGCACTCCTTGGCACAAGCTCGGCCTGGGCCGCCTGCCCAGCAAAGAGTCATTCCCCACCCCCCCCCACCCCACCCCTTGTGGTTGTTGGAGGTCCCTTCTCGCCTCCCGGGCGCGGTCGTCCTTTCTCACTCTTTGTCAGAGACCGCGCTTACATGCACCGATACCTGTACAACGGCGATGATCTCTTCCCCAAGGCGGTGAACCTCTGCGCAAGGGGCCGCAATGCCCTGCTGGACCTGGATCTTGGCCCCGGGGCCAGCTTCCAGCTCGGTCTCTTCGGCCCCGCATGGGAGGCCCATATCTTCGCGGTGGCGGTGGACAGGGAGCCATCCCGCCCCTGGAGCACCGCCGGGCGAACCCGTCTCGTCCATAGCTGGCCGGTGGTCTCCACCGCCCAGCTCCAAATGCTCCTCCTGGCCACAGCCATTGCCAGGGACGCAGCGAGCCCAGCTCTCGACGACAGATCGTTCTGGCATCGCCACGCCGCTGGTCTGCGCCGCCTACGCCTGCGAAGCTACCTGCTCTTGCGCCGTCCCCGCCTGGCAGCGCTTTGGCGTGGCCTCCCCAGCCCATGGCGACGCGCAGCCTCGCCCCTGCGCCGAGCCGCCAGGGGCTGGGCCAGGCGCCTGGCAATCTCCCTGATGGAGCGCATCTCCTTCTCCGCCAGGGTGCTGGGAAGGAGCGCTCCCGCGGACTCGCCGCTACGCCCTGCCCATCTTTGGGCGCTCACCCGCCGCATCTACGAGGCCAAGCAGGGAGCGATGGCTGAGCTCTCCGACTTTTTGGCTCACCTTGTGCGGAGGGCAAGGCAGGCGGGCCTGCTCTTCGACTCCAGGCGCTACCGAGCCTTCCACCACCGCGCCCTGCTGGCCTCCCTCGGAGATGCCTGGACCCACGGTCGGGTCTCCGCCGACCAGCTCCGGGCCATCCTGAGGCACATTGCCGTGGTGGCTCGCCGCTTCGACGCCACCTTTGGAAAGGGGGCCTTTGCCCGCGCTGGCGGGCATGGGGATCCCCCCGCCGTGAGCCGGCGCAATGGCGCAAGATGGCGCGCTGGCGCCCGCCTGGCCCGGCTGCGGCCACGGGCCCTGGCCGAGCTGGCCCGCCTGGAGTACATCCTCCACGGCCGGCGCAACCCGGCGCTCCAGGCGGCCTGGCGGCGCCACAAACGCCGGAGCATCGAGGCGGACCGACGCGACTACTTGCGGCTCAGCGCCGAGATACGCCAAATCCGCAAGCGGCTCGCCCGGGTGGCCCGGGCCTCCCTCACCCCCACCGTGCGGGCCAGGCTCCTTGCCATTTTGGCGCGAGGCGAGCCCTGCCTGGCCGTGGGCAGCTACTACTTCGAAACCGAGCACCTGATGGAGACCAGCAGCGGATTCACCCACGTGGGCCTCATCAAGCGCCTCCGAGGGCCGGCCATGGCTCGCCCGCGGCTGTGGATGTTCGACCGGGTCCTGGGCTTCCACTATGCCTACCCGGTGCACAAGCTCACCAACTCCGTGCCCGTGCAGGCACTCGTCCTCTCCAGCGAAAGCTCGGTGCG
>JAJRWW010000674.1 GCA_024276595.1 Myxococcota bacterium | reverse complement strand
ATGTCTGAGGACCGCGCGGCGATGACCATGTTGTAAAGCCAGCGCATCACGGTCTTCCACGGCGTCTGCCGCAGCTTTTCGGAGCGCTGGGTCACCGACCGGTAGAGCGCCAGCAGATTGTAGGCTATCCGGCAGAGCAGCAGGACGGCCACCATGCCCTTGGGGTCGGCCTTGATCCAGGGATGGGCGTCCTCGGCAAAGGCCGTGTCCCAGGTGAGGCGCCCGTGTCCTCAAGCGAAGCGCTGCAGCAGCCTGGTGAGCATGGCGCCCACCCGGCCGGCCAAATCCAGGGTGGTTTGGGCCTCAGCGGGTGGCACCAAGTCCAAGGCCATGAGCAGCTCAAGGTTTGTGCTCGTCGACCGAAAGGCACGTCACTTCTCTGTGGAGCGCATGTGCTACCGCTCCTGGCATGACGGTTGGCTCTCGCTCGAGAAGACGGGACCACTCGAAGAACTGGCCGAGAAATACCTACCCCATCTCACCCAGGAGTCGTTCTATGACCTCTGGCCCCACTAGCCACGGGGCGGAATCGTCCTTTTGGCCGTAAGGTCAGTTGTCGTTGAAACAGTCGGTCATCTCGGACATGCAGTACTGGTTGACGCAAGCCTCTGGATCCGTGGCATAGTAGCAGCCGTTGGTGATGAAGCACTGCTCCATTGTGTCGAGGATCTGCTGGCCAGTTGCGTCCGCCGTCTCCACGCAGGTCTGGTAGCAGGGCATGTCGGAGCACCCGGAGGAGCAGTTCATTATCCCATTGCATCCCAGTGTGCCGGTCACACAGCAGGCGTCTCCGGGGCTGTAGCAAAGGGGGTCCGACTCGGCACAGTCGATGCCAGCGCAGATTCCGAGGCCATAGCCGTCCCCGTCCGGATCTTCGCAGGCGTTGGTGGCAGGGCAACAGGGGTCACCCCACTGGTAGCAGTATGGGTCGCTGTCATCACAGTCGTCGCCAAGGCAGCCGTAACCGGTGCCGTAGCCGTCCCCGTCCCAATCCGTGCAGGTGCTCCCGTTGCAGCAAGGATCCCCCCAATAGTAGCAGTATGGGTCGCTGTCATCACAGTCGTCGCCAAGGCAGCCGTAACCGGTGCCGTAGCCGTCCCCGTCCAAGTCCGTGCAGGTGCTCCCGTTGCAGCAAGGATCCCCCGCCTGGTGACAGGCTGAGTCGCCGTCGTTGCAGTCCGCACCCAGACAGCCGTCGCCCGAGCCATAGCCGTCCCCGTCCATGTCGGTGCACTGGGCCTCGGTGCAGCATGGGCCGGTGTGGCAGGATGCGTCGTCGTCGTCGCAGTCCGCACCCGCGCAGCCAGCGCCCAGACCGTAGCCGTCCCCGTCCGAGTCTGTGCATTGGGACGCGCTGCAGCAGGCACCCTGGCTGCACTGGGGGTCGGTGTCGTCGCAGTCCTCGCCCAGGCACATGGAGCCGACCCCAAATCCATCGCCATCCTTGTCGTCGCACAGGGATGCGCTGCAGCAGGGGCCACCGTAGCAGTAGCGGTCCTGCTCGTTGCAGTCGGTACCCAGGCAGCCATCGCCAATACCGTAGCCGTCCCCGTCTGGATCAACACAGCGCGATCCAGTGTCGGGGATGCAGCCGGCAAGAAGCGCAGTGGCTAGAGCACTACCAAGCAACATACGTAGCATCAGAAAGGCCTCCACAGCAGCAAGACAGTTGCACTCGTGGCATCGACACGCCCCGCTCCACGTCGTTGCAACTTTTTCTGCCGGGGCGACCCCCTTGCCGGGCACCGGCGGGTTGATCTCCTGCCTACCGACAGGAGAGCGACATGGGAAGCTGGGTCCTTGGGCTGGAGGCCTGGCCCAGGGCGTTGTAGGCCGAGTAGCTGATGGAGCTTACCGTGTACATTGGCAGAGTCATCCCGGGCGCCGCGTAGACGTTGAATGCCTCTGGTGGCTTGGGACCACGCAGGTCCTCGAGCATCTTCACTCGCAGCAGGTGGATCAGGTGTCCCTGTGGACCATCGGTGATGGCGTCCCCGGGGGCCATGCCGTCCTCGAGGCGCAGCACGAGCTTGCCATTGTAGTACATGGCGCTGGGAGTCACCAGGATGCTCGCCTCCGAGCTGCCCTTGCCCAAGCCTGAGGCGGGCTTCGTCTTCCGACCTGGCGCTGGCGGACAGCTCAACCCGCCGGGGTGACTCCTGGGCACCCTGGGGAGCCCGAGCTGACACCACCCGGCGGCGCCCATGACCGCGATGAGCGACTTGAAGGCGTCCATCGGAACGACGCCGTCGACCAGGACAGCGATCTGTGCGTTGGGAGCCTGGCGGTAGAGCCCATCCACCAGCGGCCTCATCCCCTGCTTCCACGGGCGGGCGAGGAGCCAGCTCCCCGATGCCCCATCGTCCCCAAGCACGTGCAGGCGCCCCTTCTCCATGCTCAATCTCAGGGTGACCCTGAGGCGGCTGGCGTGGCTGGCCCGATCGGCACGACCACCATGGCTGGCAACCGCTCGCCCAGCTCCGACGGGTCGAGCGTCTGAGGCAGGCGACGCCCCACCCACGGACGCCGTGCCTGCCCCTGGCAGCCGGCAGTACCTGTGGCCGGAGCGCGTCCGGTAGATGGTGACGATGGTCGATATCCCCTCCAGGGCGTCCACGGCCTGGAGAAATGGGGCTGCCTTGTCGTACCATGCCGATGGGTTGGGCTCGAGGGGCAGCTCCTTGCACAGGGCAGGCAGCGGCTTCGGTAGCCGGGAGCAGTAGGCCTTGCCACAGACGTTGAGCATCTTGTGGAGCGGATAGGCATCATAGCCCCTCTTGTAGTACAGGGTGCTCGCCAGCTCGGTCAGTGCCTTGGCGCAGGTGGGCTCGCTGAGCAGCAGCCAGCTCTCACACTCCATCGCCTGGCTTGGCAGCTTGCTCTTGGCGCAGGCCTCCACCTTCCTGGCAATGAGAAGCATCTCGTCGGTTGGGCCGCTGCCCATGAGCGCGGCAGTTGCTCCCGAGGGAGCGCAGGCGGTGCACATGGCCAGTGCAAGCATCAGGGGGCTCAGAGGGAGTCTTTGTGTATTGCTCGAATGTCGCATGTTGCACCTGTCACTTGTTCCTTCCCATCTGCCACCGGACCAGCGCGTCGGTGACCTCGCGCAGGGTCATCTCCGGAAACTTCTTGTGGATGGTGGGCCAGGCGCGCTGCAGGATGTGCAGCAGCTTGGAGTCTGTGATTTGGGCCCTGTTGGTGGAGGAGGTGGACTGCTTGATGGACTGGGCGGTGGTGTGGTCCACCGTCTTGAGGATCTGCAGCACGCTCGACTCGGCAGCCAGGCTGTCAAACAGCTTGTACATGAGCTTGCGCTGCTCGGCCTTTCTGTCCGACGGAACCTTTTGCCTGGCCACGTTCAGGTCGGCCTTGGCTACACCTATCTCCACCGCCCGGTCCATGGGATCCTCGCTCCCGTCCTTGGCTCCCCGGGCGTATGGTGCCCCCTCCCCCGCGGCCTGGACGTCTACCCGCGCCTCGGGCAGCAGCTTCTTGATGTAGGTGGCCACAGCCCTGGCCCGGCGCATGGAGAGGGCCTGGTTGCCCTTGGCGGCTCCGCTGCGGCTGGCGTAGCCGCACACCCAGAAGCGAGGGCGCCCACCCATCTCCTTGGCCTGCTTCAGCACCGCGTTGCGAATGTACTTCATGTGGGCGGGCTTGAGGAGGGCCTTGTTGTAGTCGAAGCCGACCAGCCTGTGGCGCCCGCAGTAGGAGCGGTAGAACCCGTAGCCCTGCCTTGCACGGGCGGCCCTCGCCGCTGCAATGTGCTCCTTCTCCTCCCTGGTGGGGGTTATCTCGTAGGTCTCTCCCTGGCCCATGACCGGGACCGCGCTGGGGGTGGTCGAGCTGCTCACTGGATCTGGCATCGCGTTGCTCCTTCCTCGCGGATGTGTTCTTCCTCGCTGCCCGGGTTATCGGCGGCCATCGGAGGGCTGTTGCCAAAAAAACTGCGCGCTCTGGGGTCGGGCGTGGGATGACAGCACCCCGAGATGGGGGAAGCAAGCACACGTGAGCAGGAAAGGCGCCTGGGAAGGCTATGGCTTGGGAGCAGCCCGCATGAACACCAGCCTGTAACCCATGGATGTCGAGTGGCCGGACTTGGAGCCTGTCCCAGGAATCGGCAGCGAGACTGAGATCTCCTTGCCAGCCAGGAGATAATTCACTTTGATGACCTTCTTTTTGTGGGTAAGTAGGAGGTAGCCCCCTCTTGCATCCCAGCGGATCTTTTTCTTCTTGAATGGCGCGGCGCCAGTCGTCTGCAGGATCTCTAGCCTGCCGTTGGCGTGGAGCCTGACGACCACGCGCAGCTTCCCTGGCAATGGGCCTCGCATCCCCAGCACCTTGAAGCCCACCAGAGCCCAGATCCCCACCAGCTTCGCCGCCTCCTTGGACAGGGACTTGTGGGGAGCCGAGGAGCCACGGGCAGCGGTCACCTTCCCGGCAAGGGCATTCGGGGCTGGCGCCAGCGCCATGGCTGCGGCAACCAGCACCAGTATTCTCAGACGCAATACCTGTCGCATTCTCAACCTCTGGTGCCT